>JBDTZK010000085.1:0-7409 GCA_040005195.1 Pseudoxanthomonas sp. | reverse complement strand
AAGAGCGGATGTGTTCGAATACATCGAGCGGCGCCACAACCCAAGGATGCGGCGACGGACCGCCAGAGAAGATTTGAAGTTTCCCACCCTTTCACAACCATCCGTGATTTCGGGGTAGAACCCATCCGTATCGAAGGCAAGGTGGCGTTATTCGACGCGCGCTCACCTGTGCGTGACTGATGGCTCTTCGTCGATGCCCTGGCTGACTCGTTCGTCTTTAGTTCCGCGAAAGCGCGCTTGGCCCATTCGGATGGACTCCTTTTGGTGATTTGGTTCGAGTCCCCTTTGGGGACCAGCAGCAGGAAGCTTCAGAAGTGTACTCAGAAAATACTCACGCACCATCGCAAATGGCGTCAGGTGGTGATTCTCAAGTGCCCCTCTTGGGCACCATTACACTGTTTCAGGAGCTTCCACACTGTCCGGGAAACACATCGAGACCCGCATCCAGGCGGGTTTTTTTGTGTCGGAATGTCGGTCGGGGAAGTGCTCTGCATCGCATGGACGTGTTGTGCGAATTGGGAAGCGGCAGATCAGGCGGTCTGCTTTGGGTTCATGGGCTTGCTCGCGTGAGCCACCGCGTCGTGCGGGTGCAGGCTTTCCTGGTGTTCGAGACGGATGTGGAAATCGGCGATGGTGTCGTCGGAGTCGAGTGAGCGCTGGATGCGTCGGGCGGCGTCTTCGCAGAACATCAGGTTGCTGCCATTGGCGAGTGCGAAGGCCTGCTCGTCTTCGCGCTTCACGGCAGTCTGCACCGGCGTACCGAGCGAATGCTCGACCCGGTCGAGCAATGCCGTCAGGTTCAATGGTGCAGCGTCGACGAAGCGCACCCGCAGCCGCGCGACGCTGCGCTGCGCATGCGGCGTGGCGACGATGCCCTGTTCGCTGCCGAGCCACGCCAGCACGGCGGCATGATCCAGCGCCCGGGTCATGTCGAAATCCCGCGCGAACTGTTTCTGCACGAGTTGGCGCGACAATGCCGCCGAAGCGGGGCAGGTCGAGGAATAGATCACTTCGGTACCCAGCTCGAGGCGGAAATCGCGGGCGCCCAGCTCGGCCTCGATCAAGACCGGATACGCACGCCAGCCGCTATGCTCGCTGCACAGTGCGGGGCGGCGAACGAGATGGTCGAAGCGGATACGGACACGCGCGCGATCGGCGAGGCTCCCGTGCGATTCCAGGAAAGCACGCAGCATCTGCTCGAGCATCGTTGCATCGATCGTCTGCGCGCCCAGATATTCATCGAGCAGCAGGTACAGACGCGACATGTGGATGCCGCGCCGATCTCCGCGGACGAGATTGACGAAGGCACCGGTGCGGGCGCTGCAGCGCTGGACATCGCCATCGCCGGCATCAAAGCGTACCGGCATCGCGATGCCATCCATACCGACCCAGTCCAGCACACCGCCCGGATACGAAGGTGAATGGTCGGCGACGTCAGGCATCAGGGAAGCGGGTTCGGCGCTGGTCTTCACGATGAATTCCGGATCGGTTTGGCCGTCTCTGCGCAAGTCATCCGTTGCGGTCGGGTGCAACGTTGTCGGCGCAGCGATGCTGCGTTCCGATGCCGACACAGGGACATGCCGCCGCCCGGTGCCGGCAAAATGATCAAGATTCATGTGGTCGGGGTTCACGAAAAACCGTCAGCAACAAAGCATCGTGTGCAACAGGCCGCCACCCTCATTGCGCGGCATTCTGCGTCCTGCGCAATGCCGCCACCGCGGCCGCTGCGTTCACCTGGAGCGTTCCGTTCGAGACTCTGCTGCTGCGCAACAGGAGACGGTGCACCGTTTGCGCATCCAGCTCCGGCGCGAGTGACAGCAACAAGGCCGCAATCCCACTCACGTGTGCCGCCGCCATGGAGGATCCGGAGGTGAAGTCGTAGCTGTCGCCGGGCTTGGTGGTCAGGATGTCGTTTCCGGGCGCACTCAATACGCCGGGCGCTGCGACCGAGGTCCCGCTCGTCCGAACGATGATGACGCCCGGGACATTGTTCGGAAATCCGTCAACGGTTCCATCAGGCGGCATCGCGGCGACCACGATGCGGTCCTGGCTCAGCAGCTTGGCGAGCAGCTTGTCGAGCAGCGGGTCTGCCGGTCCGCCCAGGCTCAGATTGACGATGCGCGCATCGGTGTCGAAAATCGCCGCCAGTGCCTTGGCCAGGGTAAAGGAGTTGCAGTGCGCGCCGGTATCCGGCGTCGGCGTGTACCAGCAGGCCTTGTACACACTGAGCATGGCCTTGGGCGCCATGCCCACGATGCCCTGGTGGTTGTCGCCGATGGCGGCGATCACTCCGGCGACTTCGGTGCCATGACGATCTCGGTTGAATGCCGGCGTATCGTCATCCACCTCGTTGCGCGCATCACCAATGCGCCCGCGCAGATCGGGATGCATCATGTCGATGCCCGTGTCGACGATCGCGATGTGCACACCGTCGCCCTGACTGAGGTTCTGCGCAAGCGCGGCATCGGTTTCGACGAAGCCGCGTTGAAGATCGGCGTACGGATCGTTGTATTGATGAGCGCTGCGCGTTCCGTCGGAGTAGACGGAGTAATCCTGCAACGGTTGCGCAAGCTGCACCCGATCGTCCTTGGCCAGTGCCTTGAGCAGCACGTCGCGCGTCATGCCGGGCGGTATTGCCACGACGGCGCAATACAGGTCCAGCGCCTTGATCGGCCAGCCGGTGATCTGGTGCAATCCGTAGTGCTGCTTCAACGCCGCCAGCGTGGACGTTGCGCGCTGGCCGGCGCCGTAATTTCCTGAAGGCGCATAACCCAGCATGCTGGAACCGGCGTGTATCGACGGTGGCTCCAGCGGATTGGCCACCGCCAGCACGATGTCGCGCTGACTGTCCATCGAAGACACATGGGCGGCAGATGCACTCTCCGGGCCGGAATGGTCCGGAGCGATCAGCAGGCGCGACGGCGCGCATGCACTCAACGCCATTATCAGGGCGAGCAGGACAGGAACACCGTATTTCATGGTGGAGTGATAACGGGCTCGGCCAGGCGAATGCCTTGAGTGGCGCGCAGTTGCCGCAGTGCATGCTGTGACGTTGAAACGGATCCGCTCGGTACGACCGTGTAGGCGCCCACGTCGTTGGGACCGCCGACCACCTGCAGCTGAAGGCCACGCAGCAATCCGGTCCAGTCGGCCAGCTTCATGCCCGCGTCGGGCACGACATGGATGGCTCCCGCCGGCGAGGGCAGGGCATCCTGGCTGAGAGTCCGATACGCTGGCGTCGCCGTGCCCTCCGACCACAACTTCGCGCCGAGTACGCCGACGCCGATCGCCTGGATCATCACCACGGCGACCAGTGCCCGGGTCATCCAGCTTCCGGATCGCGAACGGTAAGGCGTTTCGTCATCTTCCTGCAGGGAATCGGGCGCGTCGAGTCGGCCCAGCAGGCGCTTCAGGCCGATATTCGCGTCGATGGAAAGGTCCGAAGGCAACGAGATGGCCAGCCGCAAACGATTCTGTTGCGCGAACTCGGCGCGGCACGAATCGCACTGTGCCAGATGATTCTTCAACCATTCGTTCTGCTCTTGCGGAGCGCTGTCCTGCAATACCCAGGGCATCGCTTCCCAGGCTCGCGCGCAGTCCCTGCGGAAATCCATCGGGAACGTCATAGCACGCGCTCCTTGTGTAGGGACGAGTCTCCAGCGAGGGCTGGAAGCACGTTGCGCAGTTTGACCCGCGCGTGGAACAGACGGGCCTTCACCGTGCCGACGGGGCACTGCATGATGACGGCGACATCATCCAGGGTATGGCCTACACCGTAGACCAGTTCGATCACCACCCGCTGATCGGCCGACAGTCGATCAAGCCCCTTGCCCAGCCAGTCGCGCAACTCGCGGTCTTCTTCCGGATCGTGGGCCGGGGTGCGTTCTTCCGGCACGGCATCTTCCTTGACCGGTTCGGCGCCGTGCTGCCGCAGGGCCTTGAGCCCACAGCGATACGCGATGCCCATGAGCCAGGTGGAAACGCGCGAGTCGCCGCGAAAATCACCGGCTTTCTGCCAGGCGATCCAGAAACAGTCGTTGATGACTTCCTCGATGACATCGGGGCGTCGCGTCAACCGGGAAAGGAAGCGGCAGAGCCGGCCGTGATAACTGCGGTAGAGCACCGACAGGGCGGCGCGATCACCCGTCGCCATGCGCTGAAGCAGCATGCGGTCGGTGGTGTCGGCATCGATATCGGCGTCGGTCATGGACTGGGCTGAAGTGATCTGGGTTGCGGTCGGTGATTCCAGGTAAGTGCCGTATGACGACCAAAAGGTTGCGTCGGATCAAAAGGATCGCGATATCGTCGCAACCCAGGGCACCGCCGCCGGATACCCCGGTAGTCGCTGCGCACCACTATCCGTCACGATGCGGTCCAGTTCCACCCGCCATGTTCCGTCGCTCCACATCAGCCCGGCATGGCCGTAGCGATAGGGGCTGCCGTTGTCGTAGAGATGGGCATACCGACGATAGCTGTAGGAGCCTCCGCGGCCATGGGCGTAGCGATCCGGTGGCCGTACCGCGAGCGCCTGGGCGACACCCGCACCGGCTGAAAGCGAAACCTGCCATCCAAGTGGCCAGTTGAAGTTGACATCGGCGGCAGCGCGCGGGCGGTGATCCCCTGCTCCGATGACACGTGCAGCGGACAGACCGAATGTCAGGACGTCCCGGTAGGTCCAGTCGATAGCCATCTCGCCGCGATCGTAGACTCGTGAACGGGCATTCCCGAAGTAGTGGTAGTAAAGCATGCTCGCCTGCATCTGCCAGTCGCTGGAAAGCCTCCAGTGACGCGATGCCTGGGCCAGCGTTTCGCTGATACGTCTCGGTGAGCGCACTTCGGTACCGCCCGACAATCCGAGTGACCAGTCGTCCGGCAAAGTCCAGGATACGGCACCCTGCAAGATGGGCGTGGCGGGCGTGATCGCCAGGCCGCGGTCAACCAGTTGGGAGCTGAGTGCCACCACCGCGTGCAGATTGGTTGACTGGGCATGAACTGATGCGGGAAGACAGATGGCCAGCGCCACCGGAATGAAAACGGATTTGCAGCGCATGACAGCGGCGTGCAGGATGCCGAGGTCTCGTTGCGGCAGCCACGCACGGTATCGCCCCAAGGCAGCTTTCATGCAAAAAGTGCGATGCACCCTCATCGGGCTTGCCTGCTCGATGCACGAGAGGTGTCATGGGGCGCAACCACGATGGCGGCGATTTTCACGCAGGCCTCTTGGACGCCTGTCGTGCAGATCTCCTTACTCGCATGACTGGCATCGCTATCGTCTGCGGCATACATCCCCCAAAAGGTGTTCATGCCTTATAGCCGATTCGTGCAGGCAGCGGACTCCATCGAGGGATGGCGTTCGGATGCGTGATGAGATGCTCCACTGCGGCAATGTCGTCAAGGCCCCGGACAGGGCCGGCATCCGGACGAAAAAGAGCCATGCCGAAGCCATCCGCAGGGGCTCTGCCGTGAAGGTCATTCCCTGACTCTCTTGCGCGCTTTCAGAACGCTGCACTCACGGAAATCGTGAACGCGTCCAGATCCCTTGCATTGGTCACCAGCGCTCCGGGCGGTGCACCGAAAATATTCGTGCCGGCGCCATTGAAACGACTGAAACGGAACCAGGTGGCATAAATCCTCATGTTGGCCAGGGAAGTAAAGGATTCCTTGCCGAAAGGTACCCAGAACACGCTGATGAGATTGCTGGTGGTATCGGGACTGCCATACGGAACAAAACGGGCAGGGTCGCGTGAGCCCGTGCTCACCATATGGGACAGTGCGATGCCGTAGCTTTGCTTGAACGTATAGATGGCGGTCACTATCTGATCGCGGGCCGTGCCATGCGACAGCGCAAAAAGACCTGGAACGACAGGACTTGCGGGAGTGCTGCCGTAGTCACGCTTCTCCAGGATATTCACGTAGCTGAGCTGCACGATGTTTTGCCGGTTGCCCAGGTATTGGTAAGTCAGGTCATAACCCAGATCGGTCACATCGTCGGCGGGTCCCAGGCGGGGCAGCTGGCGCTTGGTCGTCAACCCGACCACACCTGCCGAGAAAAACTGATTCTTGAGTTCTTTCATATAAGCGAAGCGGAAATATCCGGTGTCGCTGAGCTTGCCCGGATCGCTGCCTGTCGAATAGCCCAGGCGGTCCTGCACGGATGTCTGCAGCGAGTTGTAGCTGCCGATTTCGCCATACCAGTCCGAGTCATACAGACCGTAGAACGTGGCACCGATGACGCGATTGGCCGGTGCGCCGGGGCTGGAAAGATTCAACAGGGTGCCGGTGACCCCCGGTGGGCCAAGCGTCGATGCGGCTGGCAAGACTGCGAGCGGGTCATCGAATCCCGGGTTGTTGTTGACGCTCACGCCGAGGGTCAGGTCCTTGCCGCCGAGCTTGAGCGCCTTGGCGACAAAGCGCAGGTCGAGGTTGCTCAGCTTGGTGTTGTATTTGCCGTTCCCGATGTTGTCGGTCTCGATCTTGACGAAGCCGCCCACATGATCGGTCAGTCGTCCCGCGATGTAGAGATCAGCTTCGGTAAGTCGGGTTCTGCTATCGCCGCGGGCAGGATTGGTGTGTGCTTCGGTCAGCTGAGCCGCCAGCGGCAGTGCGCCGGGGATATTCGCATCGGTGTATCCGTTGAGCTTGAAGCGCATGCCGGTCGGCGTCAGGGCCGGCCCATTGTCACCGCCGCCGTAGGCACTCGCGTGGCAAACCGCACAGACGTAGCCGGTCTGCCGGGCGAACGCAGGAATCGCGCGGGCGGAGTTGCTCAGGAGCAGCAGCAGTAGCGCGAGGCCATGCCACAGGTGCATGTTCCTGGATCGGCAAGCTGCAGGTCGGTTCAGGAAAGCCAACATGAGATCTCCTTGTCTTGATGAGATGCGACGGTAAATGAAGCGGGCCATACGCCCATCAGCGACTGCGTTCCTGCAACATCCGCCAGAACATCCGATCGTCGCAGCACCAAGCGCTGCCGCATTTTGAGCCAGTGCAGTACCCGCGTTTTTCCGGGGCGCGTCAGCGCGTTTTCTTCGGCCGACTGATGGGCCAGTCGGGTCTGCGCACAAGGAATGAAGGCATCCTCTGAGGGGTCCGCTGACGCACTTTTTTTCGCCATGTACCAGATGCCTTTGTGCGTCGCCGTCATCCGTCGGTTCTCATGCATGCCCGCGATTTGCTTCCCACCTGGCGAAATTCATGCGCGGGCTGGAAGAGGTCTGATGCGCATGAGTGCCGGCCACGCCGTGAAAGGTTGCGTCTGCTCCGAAGGTGCTACCGGCACGATGCCATTCAGTCCCGTTTTGGCGCCCGCGGGTTTCGATGCAACCTTTCTTCAGCGCGGCAGCACTCAGCCATGTACGTCGTCATCCAATGATTTGCAGCCTGGCCTGAAACATGGAAATCGAGCGCAT
>JBDTZK010000084.1:0-7450 GCA_040005195.1 Pseudoxanthomonas sp. | reverse complement strand
GTTGTCGACACCGGCATGCCGAAATGCGCGGCGACGGTAAGGATAGTGGCCGAGCTGGTTTCCGCAGCGAAGCCATGGATGGGATGCAGCTTGACCATCTTGTGGCCCAGCGTCTTGATGATCTTCCATCCGCCAGAGGCGGTACCGGCAGCCATCACCACCGCGCAGGTGAGCACGATCCACAACGCGATTTCTTTCTCGCTGCCGCTACCGGGATGCAGGAATGCAAGCCAGGTGGGAAGGTCATCGAGTGCACCGGTCGCCTCGGCACCCAATAGCGTCAGCGCGATGATGCCCATGGTCTTCTGCGCGTCGTTGTGGCCATGCGCATAACCCATGTAGGCCGCCGACAGGATCTGCGCCTTGCCGAAGAACGCATTGACCCAGCGCGGACGCGCCAACCGTGCGAGTGGTCCGCCGGCCTTGGCCATGGCCGCGATAATCGCCCACAGCAGCAGCATCATCAGCACACCCAGCAGGAAGCCGGCGATGGGCGAAGTGATCATGGGCAAAAATACTTTCCAGAGCAGACACTTGTTCTTGGCCCAGTTGCCCACCGATTCGGACCAGATCAAAGCACCCCAGTTGTTGTGCGCAGCGGCGAGCGCCGCACCGCACAGCCCGCCGATGAGCGCGTGCGAAGAGGAAGAAGGCAGGCCCTTCCACCAGGTGATCAGGTTCCAGCTTAGGCCGCCCAGCAAGGCGCACAGGATTACCTGCGAACTGGATTCGACCACGTCGGTATTGATGATGCCCGTGGCAATGGTGGCGGCGACGGCGGTACCGGTCAGCGCGCCGATCAGGTTCATGACTGCGGCCAGCGCCACGGCCCAGCCAGGCGCCAACACCTTGGTGGCCACGACGGTGGCGATCGAATTGGCGGTGTCGTGGAAGCCGTTGACGAACTCGAAAACGAGCGCCGTCAGGATCACGATCAGGACCAGAGTCAGCATCGGGCCAAGCCTCAGCTGTTCTTCAACACGATCTGGTAAGCCGCCACGCCGGCACCGCGGCAGCGATCAATGGCTTTTTCCAGGATCTCGAAGAATTCCTTGAGCAGGAACATCTGCAGGTTATCCAGGCGACCGGAATAGATGTCGCGATACAACTCCAGCATCAGGCGGTCTGCTTCGTTCTCCACCGCACGCAGCTTGTCGTTGAGCACGGTCATGCGGTCGATATTCATCTTCTGCAGGTCATGGACCATCTCCACGACCACCGCCGCCGCCTGCTCCAGCATCGCGGCGCGCGGCGCAAAATCGATGCCTTCCAGGTGCTGGACCGCCAGCGAGTAGCGATCGGCAAACTTCTCGACCTGCTTCGGAATCTTGTACAGCGCCGACCCTAGCAACTCGATGTCCTCGCGCTCTATGGGGGTGATGAAGCTATCGACGAGGGCCTTGCCGATCTTGTCGGAGGCGGTGCGTTCGCGCAGGCGGGCAAGCTTGAAGGCATCCAGAGCAGGCTGCCTGTCGCTGGCCTTCATCATGCTGTGCAGGGCCTTGGTGCTGTCGTAGGCGGCCTGCGCGGATTCGTCGAGCAGGGTGTAGAACTGTTGGCCAGATCCGAAGATGGTCTGCAACGAAAACATGGGGCTTGTCCCGCCGTCACGGGAGGGACGGCAACCGGGCGGGATTATGACGGTTTCATGACCGGCTGGGCAGTCGGCTCGATAGATCAGGCGGACACGACGCCTGTCGGCAGGGATTTGGCTAAGGTCGCATCAGGGTTTGCTAGACTCCGCTCCGCGCCCAGGCGCACTTTTATGGAAGACGACCCTACCCCCCCCCTTTCGCGCACGCCGCCACCCGGCCTTGCGCGGCACCCCAGAAGCCAGCCCCGGCGAGGAATGCCTGCGTGCTTGAGCTGCTGATCGTCGCTGCCCTGATTATTCTCAACGCCTTCTTCGCATTGTCGGAGATGGCCCTGATGACCTCGCGCAAACAGCGCCTGCGCCAGATGGCCCAGGAAAGTCGCGGCGCGCGTACCGCCCTGGCATTGGCCGAGCATCCCGACAACCTGCTTTCCACAGTGCAAGTGGGCATCACCCTGATCGGCGTACTGACCGGTGTATTTGGCGGCGAGGCCATCGGCGAGGCCATCGCCGGCTGGATCAGCGGCGTCTGGCCCGACGCGCAGAACTACGCCGCACGCATAGGAATAGGCACCGCTGTCACCCTGATTACAGCAAGCACCGTCATCTTCGGCGAGCTGATTCCCAAGCGCCTGGCCCTGACCAACGCCGAGAACATTGCCGCCGTGGTCGCCATTCCGCTGGACTGGTTGTCGCGCATCGCCCGGCCCATCGTGTTCGTGCTCGGTGCGATAAACCGCCTGGTGCTGCGCCTGCTCGGCATCCACGATGGCGAACGCAATGCGGTCAGCGAAGAAGAGATCCGCATGCTGGTCAGCGAAGGCCACGCCCAGGGCGTGATCGACGTGGACGAACGCAACATGGTCAACCGCGTGCTGCGCCTGGGCGACCGCACCGCCGACAGCCTGATGACGCCGCGCAAGAAGGTGGTGTGGCTGGACAAGGCCGCCAGCTATGAGGAAAACATCGAGACCATGCGCGACTCGCAGTTCTCGCGTTTCCCGGTGTACCAGGGCAACGACCAGGACGTGGTCGGCATCCTGGAAGTGAAATCCCTGCTGGACCGTTTTGCCGAGCGCTCGCCGGAAATCTTCCGCAGCCTGCGCGAACCGTTGTTCGTGTCCGAATCCACCCATGCCATGAAGCTGCTGGAAATCCTGCGCGAGGAACAGCAGTCGCTGGCGCTGGTGGTGGACGAGTACGGTGAGATCCAGGGTCTTGTGACCCTCAGCGACCTGATGGGCGCGGTGGTCGGCCGGCTGCAGGCGTCGGAGAACAGCGATGAAGACGCCCTGGTGGTGACCCGCGAAGACGGCTCACTGCTGGTGGACGGGTCCCTGCCCAATGACGACTTGCGTGAGCTGTTGGGGGGCGTTGCCCTGCCCGATGGCGATGAAGCGGACTACAACACCATCGCAGGCCTGGTGATCGAACAATTCGGGCGTATTCCGCATGTTGGCGAATACCTGGACTGGGCCGGCTGGCGCATGGAGGTCGTGGATCTGGACGGACCACGCATCGACAAGCTGCTGGTGCAGAAACTGCCGGAACAGGACGATGACGATATCGTCGCCTGAGCCCGCGGTAGATTCCGAGCCTGACACGCTTGCCCGCACGGCAGGAACACGTGCAGTACTGGATGCATTCGCCGCGGGCGACCCCGATGACCACCTGCGTTTGGGCGACCTGCTTTCCGGGCTGCGCCAGACGGCATTCGGCATGTTGCTGTTCGTGGCCGTACTGCCCGCTTTCATCCCCATTCCTGGCGTGGCCGGTGCCGTCAGCGGTCCATTGGTGGTGCTGATCGGCATGCAGTTGCTGATCTGCCTGCGCAAGCCCTGGCTACCTGGTTTCCTGGCCAAACGCGGTCCGCACCGCAAAACGATGATTCGGTTCCGCGACATGATGTCGCGCTGGCTGGGCTGGCTGGAAAAACTGGTCACGCCGCGCCTGTCGGGCGTGCTGGACCATCCCGTGGCCAGCGCATTCACCGGCTTGTTGCTGGTGTTGCTGGGGATACTGCTGGCCCTGCCTATCCCGTTCACCAATTATCTGTTCGGTGTGCTGTTGCTGTTGTTCGTGTTCGCGCTGCTGGAACGCGACGGCGCCCTGATGCTGGTCGCATGGCTGGCCGGCACGATTGCGGTGGTGGTGTTCGGATTCATCTCGGGCAATCTGGTGCAGATGATGGTGCACATGGTGGACCGCTGGTTCTAGGCAGGGGCGGCTTCACCGAGGGCAGTACCGACCCTGCCCGATTGCCGCCGGCGCTCCACTTGAACCAGGCAGGCAAGCACGTAGTTGGACATCGCGCACGGCCCCAGGCACAACTCGGCGCCCGGCTTTTACACCAGCAACTGGGCGAATTCGGCATCACTCATCGGGTAGCCCAACCAGTATCCCTGGGCCAGGTCGCAACCGCGTTCACGCAGGATGTCGAACTGCGCCTGTTTCTCCACGCCTTCGGCTACCACCGTGATACCCAGCGAGTGCGCCATGGCGATGATGGCCGTGGTCAACGCAAGGTCGTCCGGATCACGCTGCATGTCGGCAATGAAACTGCGATCTATCTTCACGCCATCTACCGGCACGCGGCGCAAGTGGCTCAGGCCGGAAAAGCCGGTGCCAAAATCGTCCAGCCACACCTTGACCCCCGTGCGATGCAACTTGGCCAGCAAGGCGCTGGCATGCGCTTCGTCGCCGATCACCGCCGTTTCGGTCAGTTCAAGGTGCAGGCGCGAGGCTGCCAGGCCGGTGTCGCGCAGGCACGATGCGACTTCTCCAGGCAGGTCGCCGCTACGCAACTGGCGCGGGGAAACATTGACCGCGACAAAGGGGGCGGCATCCATGCCCACTTCCACAGCCCAGCGCGCGGCGGCCGTGCAGGCGGCACGCAACACGCGCGGCCCGATGGCTTCGATCAGCCCACTCTGTTCGGCAACATCAATGAACACCGACGGCGCGACCGCACCCATCTCCGGATGCTGCCAACGCAACAGTGCCTCGGCGCCGATGATGCGTTTGTCGGACACACGGTAAATGGGCTGGTAAGCCAGGCTTAGTTCGCCACGCTCCCATGCACCACGGAGCTCCTGCTCCATATGCACGCGGCGCTCCACCGCCTGGTCCATGGCCCGGCTGTAGAAGCGATAGCAGTTCTTGCCAGCGACCTTGGCCTGGTACATGGCGATGTCGCCATTCTTCATCAGCGCGGTCGCACCCGAGGCATCTTCGGGGAACAAGGTGATGCCGATGGAGGTGCCCAGGAAGACCTGCCGCCCTTCCAGCATCAATGGCTGGCCAAGCTCCTTCACCAGCGCTTCGGCAAGCCGCGTCGCCGAAGCACGAACGTCGCCGTCCTGGATCAGGATCACGAACTCGTCGCCACCGAAGCGGGCCAGCAGCGATTCGTTACCACCCAGGCGTTCCACCGCATCACGGATGCGATTGGAGAACTGCACCAGTACTTCGTCGCCCGCCTCGTGGCCCAGCGTGTCGTTGACCCGCTTGAAATCGTCGATATCGGCGAACAGCAGCGCAAGTTGGCGTCCCGCGCCGCGCAGCATGATCAATCGCTGATCCAGGCTTTCACGGAACGCCAGGCGATTGGTCAACCCGGTGAGCGCATCGGTATACGCCATGCGCCGAACCTCGCGGTCGTGCCGCGCAATGCTGTCGTTCATGCTGCTGAAAGCACGAACCAACTCGCCGACCTCATCCTGTCGATTGCTGGACAGTCGCTCGGCATCGTAATTGCCAACGCCAATCGCGTGTGCAGCTTCCGCCAGTTGCCGTATCGGCTTCAGCAGTGTGCGATGTGCATACCAGGCAATGCCCACGCATACGGCCGCCAGTGCCGCCAGCAGGAATATGAACCACCCCATGTGTCGCCGGCCCAGCTCCAACAGATGCTGATTGAGTTTGCCAGCGGCGCGCGACTCGCTGGCGCGTATCTCGGCCAGCGTAAAGCCGACGCGCACGCCGCCGATGCGCTCGTCGCCAATGGTGATGGACTCGGAAACATCTACCACCAGCGGGGACCACTGGGTCAACAGGTGGTCGGAAGTGACCGCAGCGTGTGCCAGCGGATCGGTCATCGCCTGTCCGTAGGAGGCGATGTCGTAGGACCCGTCGTGCAGGATATCGCCATGCGTGTCGTACACCAGCACATAGGACACGTCGGGTTGCCGGGCAGCGGTGCGCACGATGGTGCCAATGCCGTCCAGATCCGAGTAATAGAGGGGATTGGTCAACGCATCGGCAAGCTGCTCGACCATGGCCTCACCGCGCCGGTTCAGCGCATCGGCCGCCATGCTTTGCATCGCCTGGCGTCCCAGCACGTCGACTTCGCGCTGCATCATGGCCTGCCGTTGCAGCAGCAGCGCGATCAAGGAAAAAACAACCAGCAGGGTCACGCCGATGGCGACGAAGAAACGTGCCTGCAATCCGAAACGAAGTCTCATTCAACCTGCTCGCGCACGCGCGCCGCGCCATCGCGCACCCGGTCAAGCCCTTGCCGGGAGACCGCGTCCACAGGCAGGAAACGGGTGGTGCGGAAGAACAACGCCATGGCTTCGCGCGCATCGGGGTCATTTGCCGCCTGCAGCAGCACTTCGCGCAATCGCGCCTCCACCTTGGGATCCAGATCGCCGCGCACCATTTCCACTGCGCGGGGATACTCCTGTGTTTCGTAAATGATCTTCATGTCAGGGCGGAACGTGGGCGGCATGCGTCGCTCGTCACTCCAGTCGAGGCTGCTGAAAACGCCTGCATCCACCAATTTCTTGTGTACCCAGGCGGCGACATTCAATTCCGATCGTGCGAACACGTAGCCGACCGAGTGCGGCGCAGGGCGATCAAAGGGCGAGAGCAGGATTTCCAGATTCAATCCGGCTTCCAGCAGGGTCGCGGCGGGCACGATGTAGGAACTGGTCGAGCCAGAACTCTGGAAGGCGATGCTGTGCCATTCAAGGTCGGCCAGCGAATTGATGCCGCTGTCCTTGCGCGCGAAGAATACCGAGTGGTAGCGGCTGACCCCACCGCGTTCGGTGAGCACCAGCACTCTGGCGCCCGCACGCTTCTGCAACTGCATGGCCGTCCCGGAGGTCTCGGCAACCCAGTCCACGCGACCGCGGCGCAGGTAACTGGTCATCTGCTGGGTGTCCCGTGCCATGAGGATGCGGCCTTCCTTGATGCCGACATCGCCCATCCGCGCCACCACGTAGTCCAGCAGCGGCTTGAGTTGTTCGTAATGCGCCTGCGGATCATCGCTCATGCGGCCGATGACGAGCACGCTGCCGTCGTCAGCCTGCGGCGTCGCCGCATGGGCAGCACCGAAGACCACACTCAACATCAGGGAGGCAAGACCAAACCAGACGGTACGCAACGTTGGAGCTCGCATCGATGACAAATGTGAGACTAGCCGAAAGCCATGTCCACCGGTAGTGATTTAGTCCGCCTTCTGACCTGCCAGCCGTGCCATGCGTTGGGCATCGGCCAGAATGCCGCGCAGCAGGCGGACCTCCTGCTCATTCAGACTGGACCGCAGGAAAACGCGGCGCAGCTTGCGCATGGCCGACTCCGGGGCACGGCCCTTGTGGAAATCGATGTCGTCCAGGGTTTCACCGAGCTGCGCGAAAAAACCCTCCAGCTGCGCGTGGGTCGCCACGGTCTCGTGCCGGCTGTCATTGCCAGGCTCGACGGCTTGGCCGGCGGCAAGCAAGGCAATGCGCAACTCGTAGGCCAGCACCTGCACCGCTGCGGCCAGATTGAGCGAACTGTATTCGGGGTTGGCGGGAATGTGCACCGAGGCGTGGCACAGCTGCAGCTCTTCGTTGGTAAGCCCGGTGCGTTCAC
>JBDTZK010000083.1:0-7456 GCA_040005195.1 Pseudoxanthomonas sp. | reverse complement strand
CGCCGTCGTGGATGGCCGACCGCACCCAGGCGCCCACCTGGAACTACGCCAGCGCAAACTTCCAGGTGCGCGTCGCCTTGCTCACGGAAGGGGACGCGATCGATGCCGAGCTGGGTGCGCTGGTCACGCAGATGGAAACCGGTCGCGAGAACGCGTGGTCCATGTCCGAGATGGGCGAGCGCCAGGCACGGCTTGCACAGGGGGTAGTGGCCTTGCGCGCGGACATCGTCTCGGTGCAGGCCACCTTCAAGCTGGGGCAGGATGAACAGCGGCATGATTTCGACCAGATCGTGCACGGACTGGAGCAGGCCGGCGAACAGCGCGTGGTCGAATGGATGCACGCCTTCGATGCACGCAACCAGGAAACCGGGTGATGAGTCGCAGTCTGGATGTGCTGGAGCCGGGGGTACGCCAGTTTGTTGAATCGGTCTGCCGTGAATCGGCGCGGCTGACCGCAGGACGAACGCTCGACTGGGCGCAGAAGCGTCCGATTGCCGAGATCACCCGCAAGCCCTGGCGTGCCGGTGGTCCGCAGATGGCCGACACGCGCGAGGAATCGCTGTGTGCTTCCGGCATGGCGTTGCGCGTGCGTGTGTATCGCCCTGTCGTCACCGACACGGCGCTGCCCGTGCTGGTCTACTTGCACGGCGGCGGCTGGTCGATCTTCAGCATTGATACGCATGACCGCCTGATGCGGGAATACGCGCACGCAACAGGTGCGGTGGTGGTGGGCGTGGATTACGCGCTGTCACCGGAACACCGCTACCCGGTGGCGCTGCAACAATGCGTGCACACCGTGCGCTGGTTGCGCACGCACGCCGATGACCTGCGCATCGATCGGTCACGAATCGCGCTGGGTGGCGATTCGGCCGGCGCCAACCTGGCCCTGTCCACGGCGCTGGTGTTGCGTGACGAAGCGGACAATGAAGGACTTCGTGCGCTGCTGCTGAACTACGGCGGTTTCGACACGGTGATTTCCGAACACGCACGCGCCACCCTGGGCACGTCGGACGACATGTTGTCAGGCGAAGAGATGGACGCGTTCTGGAACAGCTACCTGGGTGATGAGGTGCATCATCGCCAGGATCCGCTTGCCGTGCCCGTGCATGCCAAGCTGCATGATCTGCCGCCGGCTTTCCTGGTGCTGGCCGAACGCGATGTACTGGCCGAGCAAAGCGAGCGCATGATCGTCCTGCTGCGCGAACAGGGCAACGAAGCCGAGCTGCATCGCTATGCGGGCGCCTCGCACAGTTTTCTTGAAGCGATGTCGGTTTCGCCATTGGCGCAGCAGGCTATCGCGGATTCGGCAGGGTGGTTACGCCGACAATGGCAAGTGGAACGTACCGGATGACGAGTTGCCGAATGAAAAGTTGCCGATGAAAAATTTCCTGCGCGCCGCCGTACTGTTGATCGCCTGTCTGGTTACGATGCCCGCGGTTGCGGCGACGCGTGCCATCACCCCGGACGACCTCGTCGATCTCAGGCAGGTTGCCGATCCGCAGATCACGGATGACGGCGCCGACATCGCCTACACCGTGGCGACGCCGCAACCCGAAGGCAAGCCGGCGCAAAGCCGTCTCTGGCGCATCGCTGCCAATGGCAAGACCAAGGCAGTCGAGCTGTCGGCGCCTGCCACCGCCAATGACAACAGCCCGCGCTGGTCCGTGGATGGAAAGCACCTGCTGTTCCTTTCAGATCGCGCCTTGCCCGCAGGCAAGGACACAGGCATCGCATCGACACAGGTCTGGCGTGTGGCACGCGAAGGCGATGCACCGGAGCCGCTGACGCGCTCGGCCGGTGACGTGCTTTCCTTTGCGCTGTCGCCCGACCAGCGCACCCTGGCTTATGTGGCGCTGGACCCGTTGCAGGACGAAGCAACGGCACGCATCGAACGCAAGGATGATGCGGTTGAAGTCGGCCATGCACGGCAGTTCGCTCGCCTGTGGCTGACCGATCTGTCCGATCACCAATCGCGCGTACGCACGCCCGTGGGCATGCAGGTACACGAAGCCGCCTGGTCGCCGGATGGCACGCAACTCGCGTTGCGCGTGTCCGCCGGCACCTCGCTCAATGACTACTGGTATCGCTCGCGCGTCGTGTTGATTGATGCGAAGGACAGTAAGGAGCTTCGCACGCTGTGCGATCACGCCTCTGCGGCGCCCTTGCGCTGGTCACCGGATGGCCGGCGCCTGCTGTACGGGCAACTCGGCGAACACGGCATGACCGCGACCCTGTATGTGCATACGCTGGCCGGCGATCAGCGCACCGCACTTGCTACCGATTGGCCCGGCACGCTGTGGGGCGCCCGCTGGCAGGACGACACGCAGCTAATCGGCCAGGGACAGCGCGGCGTGCATGCTGAATTCCTGCGACTGGATGCGGCGGACGGCACGTGGTCGACACTCGCCGACGTGCAGGCCCCGTGGCAGGCCTTCAGCGTGGCTCGCGACGGCACCATTGCCTACGTCGGCATGCGCAGCGATGCACCCGCGGAAATCTGGTCACTGGATAACGGCAAGGCCCGCGCACTGACGTCGACCAATCCACAAGTTGCTACGTGGTCACGCGGCCAACTGCGCGAGATCATCTGGAAGAGTTCGCGTGATGGCTTGCGCATCCACGGTCTGTTGATGCTGCCGCCGGATTACCAGCCGGGGACGAAGTTGCCGACCCTGGTGCAGATCCACGGCGGCCCGGCCTGGGCGTGGTGGTCGGGCTGGCTGGGGTCCTGGCACGAATGGGCGCAGTTGCTTGCGTCGCACGGCTATGCGGTGCTGATGCCCAACCCGCGCGGCTCCGAAGGCCAGGGCGCCGCGTTCACCGAGTTGTCGCGCAACGACTGGGGCGGGGCCGATTACCAGGATGTGCTGGACGGACTGGACCTGATCACGCAGCAGGGCATTGCCGATCCGCAACGCGTTGCCATCGGTGGCTGGAGCTACGGCGGTTATATGGCTGCCTGGGCGGTGACCCAGGACGACCGCTTCAAGACCGCCATCGTCGGCGCCGGCGTGATCGATATCGGCGCGATGGCGCTGACCACCGACACCCCCGATTACCTGCCGGGCTACTTCGGCGATCCGGTGAAGAACAGAGCCAGTTACGACGCGCATTCGCCCATCCGTCATGCCGGCAAAGTGAAGGTGCCGGTATTGATCCTGCATGGCGAACAGGACAAGCGCGTGCCCATCGCATTGGGCGAACAGTTCTACGGTGCGTTGCAGTTCAACGGCACGCCTGTGGAAATGGTGCGCTATCCGCGCGAGCCGCACTGGTTCCACGAACGCGAGCATGAGCGCGATGTATTGGAACGGGTATTGCGCTGGCTGGATAAGCATTTGTAGGGTGGGCCTTGGCCCACCGTGCGCCTGCTCGGTGGATAAGCGCAGTCGTCATTCCAGCGTTCGCTGGGATGACGGTACTGATGTTTCATCTGCACTGACTCAAACCTCAGTAACCCTGCTCGCGCAGCGTCGCATGCACTTGCTCGTGCTGCGCCTGCAACAGCGGGTTCGGTGCCTTGCCCAGCAGACTGACCACGATGATCGCGGCGGTGGCTGCGAAAAAGCCCGGCACGATTTCGTACAGGGCGCTGCCGGTCTGTTTCCACAACACCACCGTCACCGCACCCACCACCATGCCGGCCAGGGCGCCGTTACGCGTCATCCGCTTCCAGAACAACGACAGCAACACCACTGGCCCGAACGCCGCGCCGAAGCCGGCCCACGCGTAGGACACCAGGCCCAGCACACGGCTGTCGGGGTCGCGCGCAATCCACACGGCCAACAGGGCCACCATCAACACCATTGCCCGTCCAAACCACACCAGTTCCGACTGCCCGGCCTTGGGTCGCAGGAACCCGCGGTAGAAATCTTCGGTGAGCGCGCTAGAGCTGACCAGCAACTGCGCCGACAGTGTGCTCATGACCGCCGCCAGGATGGCCGACAGCAAGACGCCGGCCACCCAGGGGTTGAACAGCAGCTCCGACAGTGCGACGAACACGCGCTCGGGATTCGCGTTGACCGGTCCGGCCACCTCCGGGTGCGCAGCGAACCAGGCAATGCCCAGGAAACCGGTGGCCATGGCACCGGCCAGGCAAAGCACCATCCAGCTCATACCAATGCGGCGCGCGCGCGGGATCGTGGCCAGGCTGTCGGCGGCCATGAAGCGGGCCAGCACATGCGGCTGGCCGAAATAGCCCAGCCCCCACGCCATGGATGAAATGATCGCGATCACTCCCCCTTTGCCCACCCACTCCAGCCGTGCCGGATCGGCCTGTTGAATCAGCGCCATCGCCGGCGTCAGTCCACCCACACCGATGACCGTGAATATCGGCACCAGCAGCAGCGCGAAGATCATCAGCGTGGCCTGCACGGTGTCGGTCCAGCTGACGGCCAGGAAGCCACCGATAAAGGTGTACGCGATGGTGACCGCCGCGCCCCAGAACATCGCCTGCGCATAGGGCAGGCCGAACATGCTCTCGAACAGGCGCGCACCAGCGACGATGCCCGATGCGCAGTACACCGCGAAGAACACCAGGATCACCAGCGCCGACAGGATGCGCAGCAAACGGCTTTCATCGGCAAAGCGATGGGTGAAGTAATCCGGCAGGGTCAGCGCGTTGTGGGTGCGCTCGGTGTAAACGCGCAATGGCCCGGCCACGTACTTCCAGTTGCACCATGCACCCACCACCAGGCCAATCGCGATCCAGGCTTCCGACGCGCCACCCAGGTACAGCGCCCCCGGCAGACCCATCATCAGCCAGCCACTCATGTCCGACGCGCCAGCCGCCAACGCGGTGACATAGCTGCCCAGCGAACGGCCGCCCAGGATGTAGTCATCAAAAGTGCGCGTGCGGCGCCAGGCCATGAAGCCAATGCCAATCATCAACAGCAGGTAAGCAGTGAAGGTGACGAGCAGCGGAGTATTAGCAGTCATTGAAATCCTTGAAGTGGTCCAGGGCGTCTTGCCGCCCACGCAAAGCTTAGCGGCTTTCAACAACGAAGCCGATCAATCAGGGGATCCTCCGTTGTAACCACACATCTTGGGTATGCAAATTATGTCGCAGTGCGGCAGAAGGTGTATCGCACGCGCACTGTTCCCTTGACAGTTGAACCACCGGTAATGAAACAGCACCCGGAGGGCGGATCTTGACCCGCCATGCGTGCGACCGGGATACGCAAGTCGCGAATCGAAACTGCTATCTAGCAAGATGCGGATCTCGAACGAAACGCGGCGGGTCAAGATCCGCCCTACGGTAAAGCTGACACCGATCAACCCGCCTTCCGCGCGTTCTCAATCTGATTCATGCTCGGCTTGACACGTACCAACATCTTGGATCGCAACAGCATAAGACTGAAGAAGACGAAATCCGATAGATTTACTTCTTCCTCCCCTGTGAAATGGCGTTCAACTTCCTGAAATGTTCTCAGCTCTTTTTTGTCGTAGCCATCGCCGTCCGAGACGGTCAGCGGATGTATGGCTGACATGGAAGCAATAAAGCGAAAAATGCTCGCAGGTCTAGGTTGATTGTCAAGGCGATGGGCAAGCTCATTTCTTAAAAGATTGACCGCATACAGAGCGCCAACTTCTTCTTGATCTAGAAGCCGCTGGTTGTCACGCAGTTTCAGTTTCTTAGAGAATGAGACGTTACGTTGTGTCGCCGCAGAGCCATCCAGTACTGGAATTGACCCAAGAAGTACCTCAAGGCAGGCCTCCAATTCGAGATGAATACTAAGTATTAGCGTGCTCAGCCAGCGCTCTTGAATAATTTCTTGCTTGAATGCATTGAGCCGGGTTGCCGTCTGATGGGATTCTGACGTACCAAGAAGTACGGCTATTGATGAATTTGGATCAGTCATCCAGTGAGTGTCCCAAGGCACCTAGCGCCTGAATTAGCCGACCTGCGAAGCGGGCTCGGCTTAAATGATTGTTAGCCCTCATGCTTGAATACTTCGACCATGTTGTGGTCCCTGCTGAAGTCAGGAACGATCTTAAACATTTGAGATCCGGGAAGACCGGACGCATCGAAGTATGAGATTGTGAGGATTACTGTACCGCTAGCGAGTCCTTCCTGATATTCCCATTCGAGTCTTTTCTCTTCGCTTCTGCTCCAAGAGAACACCTTTTTTACAGTGGCAACTTTCAGTGGCGGGTCGTATGAAAGAACAACTTCAGTTGCAGTGTTTCCGAGATTCTTTACGGTCGACGAGTAAGTGCCGCCGCTGCCGCTGAATGATCCGCCTACGCCATGAAAGACAAATTTTGGCTGAGCAGCTTCTTTTTGCCGCTCACGCTCGAAACGGATAACATCAAGATCAGCTTCGACTTGCTTTCTTGAGACATCCACGAGGTGCTTCTGCTGCTCTACAGAGTTCCTCAACTCCTCAGCTTGTAGTTCCAATGCTCGGGTATTTTGTCGCAGTTCAACACCCTGTTGGAAAAAACCAAGAATCAGCCAGAGGATAGCTAAAGGCCCAAAAACGCCAGCCAAAAAATCTCCTGCTTCATTAGGTTTCAAATCCTGAATCTCAGCAACGCGCGCTTCGAAGAATAACGTCAAGCCGACAAGGTAAGCAGGTGTCAGCAGAATTCCCAAGATCGAGAGAGTGCGGCTCATGAGGGATAGCGCTTGAATGAATTGTTAGACGTCATTCCAAGGAACCGGGGTCACTGAAAAAGTTCTGACACTCGCGCGGCGTCAGCCCAATGAGATAGTAGAAACCCGCTTTTGGAAATGAAGTGTTTGTTTCACTCTGATCAACTTCTAGGAGTACGTGCTTGTACGGCGCGAAATCATTCGCCAATATGTCACCGTTGATGGTAGGAGGCCTCTCTTTGAAGCGGTTGTTGTACTTGGCTAGATGCTGAGTTGCCGAATCCATCTGAATCTCAAAGTGCCGAGTAAGACGATCACCGTTTGCTTTCTTGCCATCTTTTAGAAAGAAGATCGTGGCCACGTAAAACCTCCAATCACATCTAACGCCTGAATTAAGCCGGCCCACAGCAGGGCGGCGACTGAGTGCAAATATAGCCGAAGGCGTGCACTTAGGCGCCGCCCTGATGTGGGCTCGGCTTGAATGAATTGTTAGGCCCCAGTGGCTCAACCATCTATGGCCATCCTGGAGATCTCAGATTGCCCACTCGGATCAACAGTAACCGCGCATAGAAGATTGCGAGACTCATCACGCAGCTCGACTAAGTAAGTGCCGTCACTTTGATCAGATATCTCAAGCTCTGAACGCAACACCTCGCCTTTAAGTGACGGGCCATCCGACATTGTCGAAAGTCGTTTATACGCAATTGCACGAGCCTCATCTGGCCCCACTCGGCTACAAGCAGAAAGCAACAAAACTAATAACAGCAGAAGCGGCTTTCTCATGGGGCCTAACTACTAATAGACCGACGTCCCCCCGGTTTTGAGTAGCGGTGCGATTTGGAGTCCAATCCCCCCTGA
>JBDTZK010000082.1:0-7461 GCA_040005195.1 Pseudoxanthomonas sp. | reverse complement strand
TCGGCAATCTGGTTGATCAGCACGACATCCGACGCTAGGCGGTTACGGATCAGCGTGTCGACTGCCGCCATGTCGGCGGAGGCCAATGACTGGATGCGGGGCAGGTCCAGTGCGGGCCGGGGGTGGGCGATGACGGTCATGGGGGCCGGACAGGGGAAGTGGCTGAATTATAAGGGACAGCCGGACAAGCCTCACGTGATGGCGCGCGGTTCACCGATAGCGTTGGAAGCCACGGGTATACTTCACTGGACTGCGCCCGCACCCGGCGGGCATCACCCGACGGAAGACGATATGGCACGCGGCATCAACAAAGTGATCCTGGTGGGCAACCTGGGCAACGATCCGGATACCAAATACACCCAGGGCGGCATGGCGATCACTCGCATCAGCCTGGCCACCACCAGTGTCCGCAAGGACAAGGACGGCAACCAGCAGGAACGCACCGAATGGCACCGGGTGGTGTTTTTCGGCAAGCTCGGCGAGATCGCTGGCGAATACCTGCGCAAGGGCGGCCAGTGCTATGTCGAGGGCTCGCTGCGCTACGACAAATACACCGGTCAGGATGGCGTCGAAAAATACTCTACTGACATCATCGCCGATGAGTTGCAGTTGCTTGGCGGCAAAGGTGAAGGTGGTGGCGGAGGGGATCGCCCTCAACGCAGCGCGCCGGCCCCGCGCCAGGATTCGGCGCCACGCCGCCAGGCTCCGGCTGCACAGCAGGCCCCCATGGATGATTTCGCCGACGACGACATCCCGTTCTGATCAACGCTTGAACTGAGCGCGTTTTTTTGGAGATAAAAGTGCCGACTTGGCTCGTAACCGGTGGTGCCGGCTTCATAGGCGGCAATTTTGTTTTGGAAGCTGTTGGCAAGGGGGTCCGTGTCATCAATCTTGATGCGCTGACCTATGCCGGCAACCTTGATACATTGGCTTCGTTGGAAGGCAATCCAGACCATGTTTTCATCCATGGCAACATCGGTGATCAAGCGCTGGTGTCCCGGCTGCTCGTCGAGCACCAACCCGATGCCGTAGTGAACTTTGCCGCCGAGAGCCACGTTGACCGCTCGATCGAAGGGCCGGGTGCGTTCGTGCAGACCAATGTGGTCGGTACGCTGGCCTTGCTGGAGGCGGTGCGCGATTACTGGCGTGGGCTTGAGGGCGCCAGGAAGGATTCGTTTCGACTACTGCATGTGTCCACTGACGAGGTCTACGGTTCGCTCGGCGACACTGGCAAGTTCACCGAAAGCACTCCGTTCGCACCAAATTCGCCGTATTCGGCTTCCAAAGCGGCGTCCGACCATCTGGTGCGCGCATTCCATCACACCTATGGTTTGCCGGTGCTGACCACGAACTGTTCCAACAACTATGGTCCTTATCATTTCCCCGAAAAACTCATACAGCTGATCATTGCGCGTGCATTGGCAGGTGAGCCGCTCCCGGTGTATGGCGATGGCAGGAACGTACGCGACTGGCTGTACGTGAGCGACCATTGCGCGGCCATCCGCACTGTCCTGGAGAAAGGACGTCCCGGCGAAACCTACAATGTGGGTGGCGATGCCGAGCGCCAGAATATAGAAGTGGTCGAAACGATCTGTGGCCTGCTTGACCAGCGTCGCCCACGTGCGGACGGCAAGCTGCGATCCTCCCAGATCACTTATGTAACCGACCGGCCTGGACATGATCGGCGCTACGCCATTGATGCCTCGAAGCTGCAAGGCGAACTGGGCTGGAAACCCCAGTACACATTTGAGAAAGGTATTGCCCAGACCGTTGACTGGTATCTGGATAACCAGGCATGGGTGACGCGCGTGCTGGATGGCAGCTACCGTCTGGAAAGAATTGGCGCCGCATAACTGCAGGGAAGGAACGATGACACAACGTAAAGGCATCATCCTCGCGGGTGGCTCGGGCACGCGCCTCTATCCCATCACGCAAACGGTCAGCAAACAGCTGCTTCCGGTCTACGACAAGCCCATGATTTATTACCCGCTCAGCGTATTGATGCTGGCAGGTATACGGGAAGTGCTGATCATCAACACGCCGCACGAGCAGGCGCTCTTCAAGCAGTTGCTGGGTGATGGCTCGCAGTGGGGGATGCAGATTGAATACGCACCCCAGCCGAGTCCTGATGGCTTGGCCCAGGCCTATTTGATCGGCAAGGACTTTGTCGCGGGCCAGCCGAGCTGTCTGGTGTTGGGGGACAACATCTTTCATGGACACGGACTGACCGATACCCTGAAGCGCGCCGATACGCGCCAGCATGGCGCGACCGTGTTTGGCTATTGGGTGAAGGATCCTGAGCGTTACGGCGTTGCGGATTTCGATGAGGGTGGGAGGGTAATTGGCCTGGAAGAAAAGCCGGCTCATCCACGTTCCAACTACGCAGTCACTGGCCTGTATTTCTATGATGGCCGGGCCAGCGATTATGCCGCTTCATTGAAGCCCTCCCCGCGAGGCGAACTGGAAATCACCGATCTCAATCGCTGTTACCTTGAAGATGATTCCCTGCATCTTGAACCGCTGGGTCGCGGCTTTGCCTGGCTTGATACGGGCACCCATCAATCCCTGCTGGAAGCGTCGAATTTCATAGAAACCATCGAGGCCAGACAGGGATTGCGTGTCTGCTGCCCCGAGGAGATTGCCTTTGGCAATGGCTGGATTGATGTGGCCCAGCTGGAAAGACTGGCTGCACCGCTTGCTAAAAATGGCTATGGGCAATACCTGCTTTCACTGGCGACGCGTGGTGTGGTCCGATGAAAGTAATCGAAACCAGTTTGCCGGGATGTGTCGTGATCGAGCCTGCCGTATTCGGCGATGAACGCGGTTTCTTCTTCGAAACATGGAACGCTGATCGCTATGGCGAGCATGGCCTTCCAGCGCGATTCGTGCAAAGTAACGTGTCGTCATCTGCGTGCGGGGTGTTGCGCGGCCTCCATTACCAATGGCCGAATCCGCAGGGCAAGCTGGTCAGTGTCCTGGAAGGCGAGGTCTACGATGTAGCCGTGGATATCCGGCGTGGTTCGCCGCATTTCGGCAAGTGGGCTGCAGTATTGCTGAGCGCCGAAAACAAGCGCCAGTTGTGGATCCCGGAAGGTTTCGCGCACGGATTTGCCGTACTTTCTGAACGGGCGATCTTCAGCTATCTGTGCACCGCGCAGTACGACAAGGAGGCGGATGCCAACGTTCGCTGGGACGATGCCGAAATAGCCATAGACTGGCCGATCGCCGACCCTGTGCTCTCAAGCAAGGATTTATCTGCCCCCTGCCTGCGCGACATCTCCGCTGACAGGCTGCCGCTGTTCGTTCCATGAAGATACTGCTGCTGGGCGCCAATGGTCAGGTCGGTGGTGAACTGAGGCGCAGTCTTGCACCGTTGGGAGACATCGTTGCCGCGACGCGTGGCGGCATGATCGACGGTCTCGCTTGTGAGGCCGCTGATTTCGACGATCCGGATTCATTGCCGGGGCTGGTCGAGCGTATTGCCCCCGATATCGTAGTGAATGCTGCCGCCTACACCGCAGTTGATCGTGCGGAGCAGGAGCGTGATGCAGCCTTCAGGGCCAACGCCGAGGGTCCCGCACGACTCGCACAGGCTTGTGCAGAGCGCGGCGCGCTGTTTATCCACTATTCGACGGATTATGTTTTCGATGGCGCTTCCAGCCGAGCCTATCGTGAGCAGGATCCAGCGTCACCTCTCGGTGTCTACGGTGCTTCAAAGCTGGCGGGCGAGGAGGCTGTTCGCACGGCTACACCAGAGCATCTGATTTTTAGAACGGCCTGGGTGTATGGCATGCGAGGCAGCAATTTTTTGCGAACTATGTTGCGACTGGGTGCGGAACGCGTTGAGATCAGTGTCGTTGGCGATCAGATCGGAACCCCGACGCCGGCCCGTTTTATCGCCGACCTGACGGCGCAATCCATTTCCAGGACATTGAAGCCAGGCACCTATAACCTTGTAACCAGCGGCCAGACCAGTTGGCATGGGTTTGCCGAAGCAATCTTCACGCAGGCGGTTGCGCATGAATTGCTGGGCAAGGCTCCCAAGGTCATTGCTATTTCCACTGCTGACTACCCAACGCCCGCACGCCGTCCTGCGTATTCGCTGCTGGATAATGCGCGGTTGTCCAAAGCGCTGGGTGTTGAATTTCCTGATTGGCAGCATGGGCTTGAACAAGTCATGGGTGAACTCGCTGGTTTGTCGCATTAATCAGAGGACCGGTCTTTAAGCTGCATGTGATTGCAAGAGGCTGCCGGATTATTCGGCCAGCTAACTTCGACAGTGCGCAAAAAATTACAAGCGGCAGCAGTGTGCGCTGTCTAGCATCGCGTGGCGACTTGTGTCACCCCAAGCGGCACAAATTCCAGTGGCAGACAATTGGTAAAGTGGTGTCGTCAAATCTGCGGACTCAGTCAGGGCGCGTGATTGACCCTCCGCCCGACTGCAGCATCAGACGGGTCGAAACTTCGATGGCTGCTCTACCATGCACGTGCAGTGCACCCTGCCCACGGGTTAGCATTTGTCCATTCGCAGGAAAACTATATGACAGGCGGGGTTTGCATCATGTATAGGCATTGGTCAAAAACAAAAAATTTGACGCTAAAGATGGCGGCGGTAGTTGTTGTTGCTTTCGCCACGATGACGCCTGCGCATGCGCAGGTGAGTCTGGACAACTACATAAAAAAAGATGATTTCAACGACATCAAGATGTCGCCCGACGGGCAGTATTTAGCCGCGACCGTTCCTCTGGAAGATCGCACGGTGCTTGCAGTGCTACGACGGACAGATTCCAAGCTGATGGCTTCGGTTGCCTTGGGTAAAAACAATCATGTCGCTGATTTCTTCTGGGTCAACAAGGAGCGCCTGCTGCTTTCAGTGTCGCAGAAGCTAGGCGAGCTGGAAGAACCGCAGCTTACGGGTGAAATTCTTGCTCTGAATTTCGACAGTAAGGCAGCAGAACTGCTGATGGGATACCGCGCAGGTGAAAAGCAGACAGGTACACGTATTCCCAGCAAGAAGGACGAAAGTGTTGCAGCGATTGATGTTGCGCCCATCCCAGGCGATGACCGGAACGTGATCGTTACAGTTACGCCTTATGGGGAGAACGAAAAATGGCATAGAGCCAACCGGCTGGATGTTTACAGCGGTCGTCAGACGTTGGTCGCCAGGGCGCCAGTCAAGGCTGCATCGTTCCATTTGGATACGAAGGGTGTCGTGCGATTTGCCCTGGGTGCCGACTATGACAACGTGAGCATGCTCTATCACCGAGACAACGATCTCTCGGAGTGGAAACTGATAAATGATGAATCGGTTACCAAGCGTCGTGAAGTGCCAGTGGGGTTCTCGCAGGACAACCGGGTCGCGTACTTGCAGGTTGAACAGCCAAGCGGGCCGGACGCGATCATTGCCTATGACACGGTTAGCGGGGAGCGCAAAGAACTGTTGCGTGACAAGTTCTCCGACCCCTCGCGGGTCATCGAAAAGTTTGGCGCCTCGCGGGCGGCTGCGGGCGTCATGTACTTTGATGGGCATCCGCATGCCAGCTTCTTTGACGCAGATGGAAGCGAAGCGAGTATTTATCGCATGCTTGAAACATCATTTCCCGGTGAAGCGGCGATGGTCACTTCGACGACCGCTGATGGGAAAATCGCGCTTGTCAGTACTTATTCCGATCGAGATCCCGGCAGCTTCTATCTTTTGGATATCGAGGCCAAGAAGGCTTCCTACCTGCTGAGTCGCCGCCGTTGGATAGATCCTGTGCAGATGGCGCACACCAAGCCGGTCCAGATCAAGGCGCGTGATGGCGTGGAGATGCGTGGCTACCTGACCCTGCCTATTGGCAAGGATGAGCATGAACTCCCACTGGTCGTTTACCCCCATGGAGGTCCTTTTGGTGTTTACGATACTTGGGGCTTCGATACGGAAGTCCAGATTCTTGCGGCATCAGGATACGCAGTGCTTCAGGTCAACTATCGGGGTTCGGGAAACTACGGACGCAGTTTCCAGCAGTCCGGCGCCATGCAGTGGGGCCTGCGCATGCAGGACGATGTCACTGATGCGACGCGGTGGGCGATCGACAACGGTATAGCCGATCGCAACAAGATTTGTATCTACGGCGCCAGCTATGGTGCGTATGCTTCACTGATGGGCGTGGCCAAGGAACCAGATTTGTATCAATGCGCCGCAGGATACGTGGGTGTCTACGATCTGGTCACCTTGAGCGCGCAGGATAGCCGCGAGAGCAAGCGCATCGAAACATGGACTTCGGAATGGGTGGGGAAAGGTGAAAGCCTGGCCTCGGTGTCGCCCAATCGTATTGTCGAGCGAATCAAGGTGCCGGTGTTCATGGCAGCTGGTGGGCAGGATGAAACTGCACCGATAGCCCAGACCGAGAAGATGGAAAGTGCATTGAGGAAAGCGGGAGTGTCCGTGGAGACGCTTTATTACAGCACCGAGGGGCACGGATTCTATACAACCGAACATCAGCGCGAATTCTACACAAGACTTCTTGCCTTCCTGGATCGGCATATCGGGAAGGGTGCGTCCAAATAGCATGAAGAAGGGGCTGTAGCGCTCGTGTCACGCACGCCCCTTCTGTTCTGGTGTGCGTTTCTTTCGGTCACTTCACCCATGCATCATCCGCTTCAGCAGCGGCACCAGAGCCAGCGCGATGACCGCGCAGCCCAGGCCGATCCACATCATCAACCAGAAAAGGTCGGCGTACTTGCCGGCGGCGACGACCATGTCCATGGTTTCACCATCGACTACTTCTATCGCAGCCAGTTTGCCGAACTGTGCGGCGAGCATTTCCGAGAATGCGGTGGCCAGGAACCAGGTGCCCATCATCAGGCTGACCACGCGCGGCATCGACAGCTGGGTCACTGCGGACAGGCCGACTGGCGACAGGCACATTTCGCCGATTTCCAGGATCAGATAGGCCAACACCAACCACCAGACGCTGGCCATCTGTCCGGTCGCGCCGACCTGCTGCGCAGCCCATGCCAGTGGTATGAAGGACAGTCCGGCGAACATCAGTCCCAATGCGGATTTGAAAGGCTTCGACGGATCCATGCCGCGCTTGCCCAATGCCCCCCAGAGAGTTGCAAACAGTGGCGCCAGCAGTACCAGGAACATCGCACCCAGGTAGGTCAGCGAGCCCGCCGTCTGCTGCAGCACCAGCGAGTCACGCACCAGCAACACCAGCATCGCCAGGACCACGCCGATGAACATCAGTCGCGGTGCGGCCGAGTCAGGATTGCGGTCGGACATCCGTGAGGCGACAACGAACGACAGCGGCGCCAGCAACAGTGAAATGATCGACCATGGCCACGTGGTCCCTTCGCGTTGCACCAGCGAAGGCACGATGTCCTTGGTCAGCAGGCGATCGGTGAAGGTCACCCATGAGCCGTAGGTCTGCTCGTACAGGGTGAAGAACACCAGCGCCATGAAGATCAGCGCCATCA
>JBDTZK010000081.1:0-7487 GCA_040005195.1 Pseudoxanthomonas sp. | reverse complement strand
GTGCGCTTGCCCGAAGGCGCCAAAGCCCCATGCAGCGACCAAAGGGCCGATGGTAGGGTCGTAAGCGCCTTCGCTGGCACGCGCCGTTTCAAGTGCGCAGGACAGCACGGTGAAGAATTCGGAAGGCAACTGCTGCCAGCTGCCCGCTTCAGCGCGATTGAATCGACACAGATCCGACGCGTCTTCCCACGTGCTCATCTGCGCGACCACCAGCTCAAGTTGCTGCTGTACGCCAGCATGAAAAATATGCAAGTCCGCGCGTGGCGATGCCACCAGCTTCACCGACCAGGTTGTACCCATGGTTTCGCCATGCAGGACGTGGACGGAAGCGGGGGCGCATCCGGGAACAGTGGTCATAGTCATGATTGATCGCCGCCGTCCCGCGTCCTGCGGGACGACGGCGTTGCTCGCTCGTTACTGCGGCAATACTTCCAGCGTGGCTACGTAGCTCAGGCGGCGCTGCTTGGCTTGCGGCAAGGAGGTCTTGGTGTCCTCGCTTCCGGTTTCCAGCCAGTACATGCCGGCCTCGGGCCAGGTCACGCTGAACTCGCCATTGGCGTCGGTTTTCACCTTGATTTCGTCCTGCGCATTGCGATACCTCGTGCCGCCACGGGTAATCTCGATATCCAGTCCCGCCGCAGGCTTGCCATCGATGTGCAGCTTGAAGGTGGCCTTCTCGCCTGCGAACAAATCGTTGGGATGGGTCACCGGCACCAGTTCGATACCTTCGCCCGTGGTCTTCAATGCGGTGTCGTTCGGCGAGCCATTGGTGACGAAGGTCTCGATGCGGGCGACAGACTGGGAGACCTTCAGATCTTTCGCATCCTTCGGAACTTCGGTGGCGAAGGTTGCCGCCGTGCCGCGCCAGCGCTTGGGCTTGCCGTCCACTTCCCAGCTGCCCGACAGGCCGCTGTTGACCGTGGCGATGCGGTAGGTGCCCTGCTGCTTGAGCTCCACGTCGAACACGCTGCGGTATTTGCCCGTGGCGCTGTTCTGCGGCTCGACCTTGCTGCCGTCGGGTGCGGTGATGACCAGATTTTCCAGGCGCAACGGCACATGGTTGAAGTAGAAAAGGTCATTGGAAACGGCAGCGTCCACGGTGATCCACGGATTGGCGCCTGCGATCACTGTCTGTGACGGCTGCAGCCAGGCCTTGTGGGCGAAAGCCGATATCGGCAACAACGCGGCCAACGCGAGCGAAAGGGTGAGGGTGCGCTTCATGGTGTTCTCCAACGGAGTAATGGATGGATGAATGGACGTGCTTACGGCTTGACTGCAAGGGTGACGGCACCCAGCTCGCTGCTGCCCTGTGCCTTGCCCGACTGCGGCGCCTTGGCCGGCCAGGTGAAAGGAATCTTGACCAGTTCGCGGCCACCGACTTCTCGCGCCGCTTCTACCACCAGCGTGTAATTTCCGGGCGCCAGCTTGGCCAATGCAGGCTGCTTGTCGGTGAATTTCAACGCGTGCTTGCCGACCGGTCGGGTGGGGCCGGTCACGCCATCCACGGGCACTTTGAGTGCGCGACCACTCTTGCGCCACCACTGGCGCATGTCGGGCAGCCACTTGGTGCCGTGGCCTTCGGCCGTGTCCTTCATCTGGTACCAGACCGACAGGTTGGCGGCCACTTTCTGATCGGCACCTTCCAGCCAGATGGCGACGTAGGGCCGGTGGTATTCGGCGACATTCAACTGAGGCACTTCAACGCTGAGATTCAGTTCGGCAGCGTAGGCCGGCATTGCCAGCATTCCACTCAGTGCGATGCTCAGCGTGGTGGCGACATTGATCTTGGACATGGTGGTCACTCGATGGGAAGAAGGATCAGTGGATGAAGAGCAGGGCAAGCAAAACCGGAATGACCAGGCCCAGGCCCACGTAAGGCCAGGTCATGCGCCGCTGCTTGGCATGCAGTTGCAGCAGGAACAGGCCGGTAATGCAGAACACCAGGCAAGCCACCGCGAAAATATCCAGGAACCAGCTCCAGGCTGCGCCCGCATTGCGGCCTTTGTGCAGGTCGTTGAAATACGAAATCCAGCCACGACGGGTGCTTTCAAACTCCACCGCACCGGTGGCGCGATCAATGCTTAGCCAGGCGTCTGCACCAGGGCTTGGCATCGACAGGTAAATCTCTTCTTCCGACCATTCCGCCGGACGATCACCGATGGAAACCGAGAACTGTTCTCCCAGCCAGGAAGCGGTTGCACCGGGTAGTGGTGCGTTGCCTTCCACGCGATCACCTAGTCGGGAAAGCAGTGCAGCCGGCAATTCAATCGTGCGATTGTCGATCTGCGGTTTGGCCTCGATCCTGGATGCGTGGTTCAGGGTGATGCCGGTCACCGAAAACAGGAGCATCCCGATCAGACACACCGCCGAACTGATCCAGTGCCACTGGTGCAGCGTGCGCAGCCAAAAGCCGCGGCGCTGCTGGGTGCTGGCGATGTCGGTTGGCGATTGGGCTCGCACGAATGGGGGCTTCCGGATCAAGGTCGTAACAATCGCTATTACACCACAAATGAGAATGGCTCTCAATTGAGGGCGTTCCCTTATGGCTTGGCAAGGGAACGCCCGCAACTGTCAGAAGTTGACGTTCAAGCTCAACCAGAGGTTCCGGGCTTTGTCCTTGTTGTTGTAATCGTCCAGATAAACCGGCGTGTAGGCATTGCTCACCGGGTTCTGGGTGAAAGTTGTCTGGAAGCTGGTGAAGTCCTGGTCGAGCAGGTTGTTGATGCGTGCGGCGACCGATACGTGGTCGTTGAAGCGGTACTGGCCGGCCAGGTGCAGTACTTCATAGTTTTTGTAGTAGATCGGATCGCGGTCGGCATTCACCCCGCGGTAGCGTTTGGAACGTGACTCGGCGATCAACTGAAGGCTGAAACGATCGGTCACCGTCCAGTCCAGCGTGGCGTTGGCCATGTGCTTGGCGGTCTGGGTCAGCGGCAAGCCGGCTTCTGCGCCACTCAACTGTTCGCTGTCGGTCCAGGTGTAGTTGGCACGAACCGCAAGTGCGTCGATGATCTGGTAACGACCGGCGGCTTCAATACCATTGATCCTGGCCTCGTCGACATTGATCTTCTGGGAATACGTGCTGTAACCCAGCAATCCATAGTCACCCAGATTCACGCATGGGCGCACCCCGGCGGTGGCTTCGCAGCTTTGCACGACTTCACCGTTGACTATCTTGTCCTCGAAGTCGTTGCGGAACCAGGTGAGGTTGAAGTTGTGCTTGCTGTCCGGCGAGTTCCAATACAACGCGATCTCGCTGTTGACACTGGTTTCCGGCTCCAGGTCCGGGTTGCCCACGAACGGGCTGGTGCCCTGGCCGCCGAAGCCGGTGATGCCGTCGTACAGATCGGTGGTCTTGGGGGTCTTGTAGCCGGTGCTCACGCCACCCTTCAGGGTCCAGTTCGGGGTGACCTCGTACACCGCGTACGCACGTGGGCTCACGTGGCCGCCGAAAAGATTGTGGTCGTCGTAGCGAATACCAAACGTCAGCGTCAGCGGATCGATGGGGTTCCAGTTGTCCTCGGCGAACACTGACCACGTCTTGTGTTGCTGCACGGTGCGGCCACCATCACCGCCTTCTTCCATACCGAATACGCCATCTTCAAGCTCGCCGTCGATGGCCTGGCCACCCACTACGAAATGATGCTGGCCACCCAGGCCGGCGTATTGGAAATCGACCTTGGCATCCAGAGTGTATTGGCGGCTTTCCATGGTGCGCTTGGGACGCGGCAGGAAGGCATCGAGGGCCAACTGTTGACGTTGCACCCGGGTCAGTCCTGCATAGGGGCCTGTGGCGCAGGTGACCGCATTGTTGCAATAGATGTCACGGTGGAGCAGGCGTTCTGCGACGGTCAAAGGCAGGGTGCGGCCGTGATTGCCGGTGTCGATGTGCGCCAGCGACAGAAAAGTGTTGCCGAAATCCCATTGCCCCTGATGCGTCACCGACCATTGGTCACGGGTGAATTCCTGATCGGCCGCATAGCCCGCTTGCGGCGCTGCACGCCACAGGCCGGCGATGCCATCCACGGTGCCAAGCGGATAGGTTTCCGTGCCCAGGTTGTTGAGGTAAGGCGTGTTGTCATACACCTGCCTGGAAGTGTCGTAGTCGAAGAGAACGCTCTGGTTGTCGGTAGGCATCCAGCTTAAGGTGATGCCGGCAGTCTTGTTGGTGTTGTCCACCGTCTTGCCGCCACCGCCGAAGCCCAGGGCGCGCTCGAACACGGTGCCATCGGGTGCCTCGATGGTCTCGTACTCGGGCGTCGAGGCATCGCGCTCGTACCACGAGCCACGCAGGCCCAGGCCCAGCTTGTCCGCCACCAGCGGGCCGGACAGCGCGAAATCAAAGGTGCTGTCAGTGCCGAACTGGTCGTTTTCCTGGATGCTGCGACCCAGCGTGGCCGAACCACGCCAGCGGTCCGAGACTTTGCGGGTGATGATGTTGATCACACCACCCAGCGCGTCGGCGCCGTAGAGGGTGGAAGCGGGTCCGCGAATCACTTCGATGCGCTCGATCATATCCAGTGGTGGAATATGGTTGAACTGGTTGCCGCCGAACGAATTAGGGTAGATGTCGCCGTGGTTGTTCTGGCGGCGGCCGTCGATCAGGATCAAGGTGTAATCCGAACCCATGCCGCGGATGCTGATGGTTTTCTGTCCGGTCTTGTCGGCCGTCTCACCAACGTCCACGCCTTCCATGTCGCGTACCGCGTCGATCAGGGTCATGTACGGACGCTGCTTCAATTCCTCACGCGTGACCACGCTGATGCTGGCGGGTGCATGGGTGATTTTCTGCTCGAAGCCGGCGGCTGTGACCACGACGGTGTCCAGCGTATTGGCTTGTCCCGCGCCGTCGGGCGCGTCTTGCGCCCACACCGGTGTGGATAGCGCACAGAGCACAGCGAGGGGCAGCAGATTGCGGCGCAGACAGGCGACACGCAAAGGTTTTTTAGTAGTCATGGATTGCTCGGGAGTAGGCAAAACCGGCATCCGCACGCGATTCGCGCAGCGGACGCGGGAAGTTGAAATTCGGGAGGTTCGCGAAAGCACAGCTACGGTCAGCGGCGCAGGCGATGAGGTGTGTACTGCGTTATGAGCCCGGTGGGCACCGCGGGCGAGAACAAGCTGCGACAGCAGCTTGGGGGGCACGGTTTCAGCCTGCGGTAACCATTGAACGCGGCGGTGCGTGTCCGGGATGCAGGCGAATGACCGGGTTGTCCAGCCTCAACAGGCGAGCGAGCGCATAGCGCTGCAGTGCCTTTCGGGTAGTTGTTTCCAACAGACGGCTATCTGGATCAGCCATCGGAAAGGTTTTGCGAGGGCTCGCATCCAGAGCCGAGTCCATTGGCGAGACCGCGCCGGGCGGACTACGTCTTTTCTTGAGGGCGAACTCCTGATCGGCCGCGGGACGAGGAGTCTCGCCTTCTTCGGCGCCAAGGGAGTGATTTTTGTTTTGGGTTTCCTGTCCGGAATGCAGGTTCGACACAGTGACGGATGATGAAATCCCGCCGCACATCAGGGCGAAGGCAAATAGCAGCAACGCCATGACGGGCAACAAGGCATGCCTCGACTTGGAACTCGCTGATGCAAAAATCGCTGCTGACACCGACCGACTCGTCCCAGGAAGCGCGACAAACAAGGCCGCAAGCCCGGATTTTAACGGTAACGATTATCGTTTGCAAATGTAATCTATTCGCATTTGCGGGGTGACGTTAGGCGAATGGGTGGCCCGGCAAGTGGCACAAGGTAACGATCAGTGGAGGGTCAGACTTCAGCCCATCGCCTCAGCAGGTTGTGGTAAATGCCTGTCAGTTGCAGCACCGCCGGGCCATTGGCCTCAAGCGGGCGCAAGCTTTCTATCGAGGAATCCATTTCAAAAAGAAGGCGTCTTTGTGCGTCGTCCCTGACCATGCTCTGGACCCAGAAAAAGGACGCCAGGCGCGCGCCCCGAGTGACCGGCATGACCTTGTGTAGACTGCTGGACGGATACACAACCAGGTCCCCGGCGGGCAACTTCACCTCATGCTCGCCATAAGTGTCACTGACGATGAGTTCGCCGCCGTCGTACTCCTCTGGTTCACACAGGAACAGCGTGCACGAGATATCCGAACGCACATGCAGCCGGTCGTTCGCATCGCCCAGCCGCATCACCGAGCCATCAATGTGGAAACCGTACTCACCACCACCCTGGTAGCGGTTGAACCGGGGTGGCACGGTGCGCAACGGCAACGTGGCTGCGAAATAAAGCGGGTTTCGCTCCAGCGCCGCCAATATGGTCTGGCCCAATGCAAGTTTCAGTGGCGAGGCGTCAGCAAGCTGTTCGTTGCGCTTGACCTGCGCGCCTTGCTTACCCACTGTTTCACGGCCATCAGTCCAGTCTGCCGAGTCCAGGGACTCCCGGAGTATTGCCACTTCATCTTGAGTAAGGATGTCAGGAATGTGCAGGAGCATGGCGTTTCCCAAATGAGTGCGGCAGGGAGTGGAACTCCCCGCCGCGTCAGTGTGCCTCAGAAACCGTCCGGACTCAGAAGCGGAAGTCCGCGCTGAGCAGCAAGGTGCGTGGGGTACCCGGTGTGTAGCGGTAACCGCTCTTGTTGATCGCAGCGACGTATTGCTTGTCGAACAGGTTGTAGCCGTTCAGTCGCAGAACCAGGTGGTCATTGACTTCGAAAGAGGCCACCGCGTCGTAGACGGTGTAGGACTTGGCGAACGCCGGGGTGCCTACCGCGCCATCTGTGCCGCGATGCATTTCACCTGAGTAACGTACGCCGCCGCCCAGGGTCAGGCCGAAGGGAAAGCGATACGTGGTCCAACTGGTGAATGCATTTTCAGGCGTATAGCTGAGATTGTTGCTGCCGTCTGCGGTAACCAGTGCGCCTTGATCGACCTTGGCCTGCTGGTGGGTGTAGCCGGCCGAGATTGACCAGTTTTCACTGATCTTGCCAACCGCGGACAACTCTATGCCCGACACTGACTTCTCGCCGCTCTGGCGGGCGACGCCGTTCTCATCCACGTCCTGGCTGTTGATCTCGTTGGTGACATCGGTCTGGAACAGGGCCAGGTTCAACGCCAGGTTGTCGTTCAACAGATTCCACTTGGTACCCACCTCAAAGGTCCTGGCCTTCTGCGGATCCGAGTTTGGATTATTGATGTTGCCGATCGCCGTATTGAGCTGAAAGTTCGCTCCGCCCGGAGGCTGTTGCGACAGCGCGTAATTGGCATACAGGCTGACCGCATCGTCCACTTTGTACAGCGCGCCGAGCTTCCAGTTGATCAACGTATCGGAGGCCTCGACCAAGGGGTTGGTGATGACGGTGCCCGGCGGATTGGTGCCGCATGCCGGGCCACGACCACCACAGACAGCCGCGCTCTGGTATTCGGTCTTGTAGTGGTCGGCGCGCAGGCCTGCGGTCAGCAGGAAGCTCTCGCCGAACGTCAAGGTGTCGAATACATAGGCAGACGAAGTCGTGGTCTTTCCATGCGCGTCGGCG
>JBDTZK010000080.1:0-7507 GCA_040005195.1 Pseudoxanthomonas sp. | reverse complement strand
GTGGTATCGGGGCCGGGGGAAGGCTTCTTGCGACGGAAAAAACTGACCATTGCGCTTGGATGTCGGAGAATGTGCACATGCTAGCACCGGCACCCCGATGGCCCCGATGAAACCCTCCGCACGCGTCGACACCGGCAAGGTCAGGATCATCGGCGGGCGCTGGCGCGGCACGCGGCTCGCAGTGCCGGCCAGTCCCGGCCTGCGCCCCAGCAGCGACCGTGTGCGCGAAACGCTGTTCAACTGGTTGTTGCCGGTGTTGCCGGGTGCCCGTGTGCTGGATGCCTTTGCGGGTACTGGCGCATTGGGACTGGAAGCGGTCTCGCGCGGTGCGGCGAATGCAGTCCTGGTGGAACGCGACGCGGCACTGTGCCAGTTGCTCCGCGATACCGTCGGCCGGCTGTCGGCACAGTCCGATATCGAAGTGGTGCAGGGCGATGTCGTGGCCTGGCTGGGACGGTACGCGCAGGGTGCATTCGACCTCGCCTTCGTCGACCCGCCCTTCGACGAGGCGCTTTGGCAATCCGTCCTGGCCGCGTTGGTTCCCGCACTCGCGCCGGGTGCCTGGGTCTACATCGAATCACCTCCGGACCGGTCAGTCCGGCTGCCGCCAGGCTGGATGCTGCATCGCGAGGGCACGACCCGCGACGTGCGCTATGCGGTGTACCGCACCCCCGACCCACACCCCGCTGGTACACTGAACGGCGACATTTCCGTGACGGTTCCTGAATGACAGTGGCTCGCACCCGCATCGCGGTCTATCCCGGTACATTCGACCCCATTACCAATGGCCATATCGATCTGATCGATCGCGCCGCGCCGCTGTTTGAGCGGCTGATCGTCGGCGTGGCCGAAAGCCCGGGCAAGGGTCCTGCGTTGTCGCTGGAACTGCGCGTGCGCCTGACCCGGGAAGCCCTGGCCCATCATCCGCATGTCCACGTGCAGGGCTTCAATTCCTTGCTGGCCCACTTCGTCAACGAGGTCGGCGGCGGCGTGCTGCTGCGGGGCCTGCGAGCGGTTTCGGATTTCGAATATGAGTTCCAGCTTGCCAGCATGAACCGGCATTTGATCCCGGAAGTGGAAACCTTGTTCCTGACGCCTGCCGAGCAGTACGGATTCATTTCGTCGTCGCTGGTGCGCGAAATCTCGCGGCTGGGCGGGGATGTTTCCGGCTTCGTACCGCAGTCGGTCGCGGTTGCGCTGCAGGAACAATGGCAGCTCAAGACCGCGGATTGATCCATGAAGTACCATTCACCACAAGACTTACTGGAGGGGAAAACACCATGAAGATCGCAACACGCCTTTTGCTGGCCGCATGCCTGGTAATGCCGTTCACCGCATGCAAGAAACAAGAAGTCGCCGCACCTGTACAGGCCGCAGCGCTGACCGCGCCAAAGACTGCGGATGATGCCGAGTGGAAGGCTTACCTGCAGGATGTCGTAGGCCGCAACATGGGCGACATCACCAATAGCCCGTTCGTGTATTACCTCACCAGCCAGTCGAATCCGAAGTTTGCTGCCGACTATGCCGGCCAGCAGGACCAGGTCAAGAACGCACTGGCGCGCGGTATCGTCGGCGGCAATCTGATCGCGTTCGGGTCGCCCGAGTCGGCGAAGATGGCTGACATTGCCGTCGCCGGATTCACTGGCATACCCGCAGACACGATGAAGAAGGTCAAGATCGTGTTCATCGGCCAGGCCGAGGACAGCGAGCGCGTCAAGGCGGCGGTGACGCCGACCGGAGCCGATTACGTTTTCGTCGAAGCCAAGTGACCTTCCAGCGCGTGGCCATGAAGCGGCCGCGCCTTTGCTGAAAGATCACCGGTGCCCATCAACAGGCGCAGGGCAGCCTGGCCTTCGGGCAAGCACGGCTTTCAACAGCCGTGCGGCGGCTCACCCAGCGTCTGTGTTGTTGCGAATCCGTGGCCGCCAGGCGGCCACGGATTCGTTGGTTACCCTGCAAAATCTCCCAGCGAAAGGCAGTCCTGCGGGCCGATAGACCGATGTCGCTGAAGATCAACGAACTATGCGTCAACTGCGATGTGTGCGAGCCGGCCTGTCCCAACCAGGCCATCGCGATGGGGGAGACCATCTACGTCATCGACCCCGCGCGCTGTACCGAATGTGTCGGCCATTACGATGAGCCCCAATGCGTTGTGGTGTGTCCGGTCGAATGCATCGATCCCGATCCCTTGTTTCCTGAAACAGAGCAAGACCTGCTGGCGAAGTTGCGCCGGCTGCAATTGGAGCTGACATGAAGTTACGCACGCATCTGGCGGGTTTCCTTTTCGCATTCGTGGTGGCGTTGCTGCCCGCGACAACCCTGGCACTGTCGCCGAAAACGCAGCCGCAGACTGCTTCCGTAGCGACGCATCCGCCCGGTGTGGCGATCGCCTCGGGCCATCATCTTGCGACCGACGCCGGACTGCAGATTCTGGCCGAGGGCGGCAACGCGTTCGATGCCGCCATCGCGGTGTCGTCCACGCTGTCGGTGGTCGAGCCGATCAGTTCGGGGCTGGGTGGCGGCGGTTTCTTCCTGTTGCATGACGCGAGTACCGGCAAGGACGTGATGCTGGATGCGCGCGAGTACGCGCCTGAATCGGCCACGCCTGACCAGTTCCTCGACAAGAAAGGCGAACTGGACCGTGACCGCTCGGTCAATGGCCCCTGGTCCGCCGGCATACCCGGATTGCCCGCCGCACTGGTGGAACTGGCCGCCAAACACGGTCGCCTTCCTTTACAGCAATCCCTGGCGCCCGCGATCCGTGTCGCAACGCAAGGCTTCCCGGTTTACGCGCGCATGGCCAAGGGTTATGCCGCACGCCGCGAAGTGATGGAGCGTTATCCCGGAACCCGCGAGGTCTATCTGCGTAACGGCAAGCCGATCGCTGAAGGTGACATTTTCCGCCAGCCCGAACTGGCGCACACGCTGGAACTGCTGGCCACGAAGGGCTTCGATGGTTTCTACCGTGGCGAGACCGCGCGCAAGCTGATCAAGGGCGTGAACCAGGCCGGTGGCTGCTGGACCGCGAAGGAACTGGCGGCCTATCAGGTCAAGCAGCGTGCGCCGATCAGCTTCGACTACCGTGGGTGGAAAATCACCACCGCGCCGCCGCCGTCCTCGGGCGGGATCGCGTTGGCCGAGATGCTGCAGATACTCGAACCCTGGGATCTGGGGAAACTCGACGAAGCGCACCGCATCCATCTGGTGACCGAAGCCATGCGTCGTGCCTATCGCGACCGCACATTCTTCCTGGGCGATCCGGATTTCGTCGAGATCCCGCAAAGCGTGCTGACCAGCCGCGACTACGCACAAGGCCTGCGCGCCACCATCCATCCGGACAAAGCCACGCCCAGTGACCTGCTGTCCGGCAAGCCGACGCCGCTGGAAGACGACGAGACCACGCACTTCTCCATCATCGATGCGGAAGGCAACCGCGTGGGCGGCACGCAAACGGTGAACCTGCTGTTCGGCTCGGGTCTGATTCCGTCCGGCACCGGCGTATTGCTCAACGATGAAATGGACGACTTCGCACTGCGGCCCGGCACGCCCAACGCCTTTGGTGTGATGGGCTACGAGGCCAACGCACCGAAGCCGGGCAAGCGCATGCTCAGCTCGATGACACCCACCTTCATGGAGTCGCCTGACAGGATCGTCGTGCTGGGCACACCAGGCGGTAGCCGCATCATCACCATGGTGCTGCTCGGCATCCTGGGTTACGACGCCGGTCTGTCGGCGCAACAGGTGGCCGCATTGCCGCGTTACCACCACCAATGGTTGCCGGACGTGATCGGTGCCGAGGGCGGTGCGTTTTCTGCACAGGTCGCCGAGGCGTTGACCGCGATGGGCCACAAGGTCGATCTCCCCGGCGACCAGGCGGTCGACGGGCGTGGTTCCAGCCATGTATGGGGCAACCTGCAGACGGTGGCCTGGGACCGCGTGCAAAACCAGTTGTCGGTAGGTAGCGACCCACGCAATCCGGTGGGCAGTGGCAAGGTCGTTGTCGTGCCGGTCGCCGCTACCCCGTGACTGTCATGGATCGCCTGTAACGGCGATAGAATCCGCTCCACCTCATCGATACCAGGCAGGAGCCCACGTGGCGGACAACGACAAGAAACCGGTCCTCAACCACCTGCCTGCCATCCTGACGGGCAGTGTGGCGTTACTCGCTGCGCTGACCACCGTCTACGTCAATATCCGCAATGACCTGAAAGGCGCACCGGACACGCCGCCCGCCATCGTGGCTCCGGTCACGCCTGCGGCGCCCAAGCCAATCGCGCCCGCGGCGCCACAGGACCTGAGCCTGCAGCTGCGGCGCATTGCCGTGCAGCAGGATGGTGCAGTCGGTACTGCAGATTGGAGATTCTCGATCGAGGCCGATGGCCAGCCCTTGTTCGCGTTCGAGCAGGATTCGATGACTTCCGAGGGTGGTCGCAACATCGTGGTTGTCGCAGAAGACCGCGATGCCAGTGCCACCCTGCAACTACTGGCAGGAAAACCCGTTCTGGTGACGATCAAAGGCTGGCGCGGTGGATGGTTGAAGAAGTCCGAAGTCCCAGTGGTAAACGGTGAAGGTTGGCTTTCCGCCGCCGGTGCCTTGGCGCCGATTCCGGTCAAGGCGGAAGACGCCAAGAAAGGTGCATTCACTTTCTATTTTTCCGCGATCCCCGAGAAAGATTGAGCTCCATGCGCTTTTCGCAGGCGCGTAACCCCAGCTAAAGATGGTTCGTCACAAGGCATCGGTACCGGCAATCAGGGCTACAATCGGGCCATGAAGCTCTGGTCGATTCTCGGTAATTCGCAAAAGCTAGATGGTGGCGCGATGTTCGGCAACGCGCCGCGGGCCATGTGGGAGAAGTGGTCGCCGCCCGATGACGAAAACCGCATCTCGTTGGCCTGCCGCGCGCTGCTGGCCAGTCCACTCAAGGGCAAGACCGTCCTGTTCGAAACCGGCATCGGGGCATTCTTCGAGCCCAAGTTGCGTGAACGCTATGGCGTGCAGGAATCGCAACACGTGTTGCTGGCTTCACTGGCCGATGCCGGTTTCCGGCACGAAGACATTGATGTCGTGGTACTCAGCCATCTCCACTTCGATCATGCCGGCGGCCTGCTTGCGCCCTGGTCCGAAGACAGCGCACTGCAGTTGCTGTTTCCCAACGCCACTTATGTGGTGGGTGCGCAGCATTGGCAACGCGCGCTGCAGCCGCATTCACGGGATCGTGCGAGTTTCATTCCAGAATTGCCGGGCCTGTTGCAGGCCAGCGGGCGCCTGGAAATTGTCGAAGGCGAATATTCCGAGGCGTTGGGCGACAGCGTGCGTTTCACTTACAGCGACGGTCACACGCCGGGACTGATGCTGGCCGAAATCGTGGGGCCGGAAAGAGTGGATGGACAGACGCACGGTGGCGTGGTGTTCTGCGCGGACCTGATCCCCGGCCGTTCCTGGGTGCATGTTCCCATCACCATGGGCTACGACCGCAACGCGGAATTGCTGATCGACGAGAAGCGCGCGTTCCTTGAAGACAAGATGGCGCGCAACGTGCATCTGTTCTTCACCCACGACACGCAATGCGCACTCGCGCAGGTGACGCGTGACGGCAAGGGGCGCTTCGGTACCACCCACGAAGTAGCGGAACTGCGGGCGCGATCTTTGCAGAGGTAGAGAGCTTCCTTCTCCGATGAGGAGAAGGCGAGGGCATCACTCCACCCGCGTGCCGAAGATGCGATCGCCTGCATCCCCGAGGCCGGGCAGGATATAGCCGCGTTCGTTGAGTCGTTCGTCGATGGCCGCGGTGTAGATTTCCACGTCGGGATGCACTTTTTCCAGCGCGGCCAGTCCTTCCGGTGCAGCGACCAGAAAGATGCCCTTGATGCGCCGGCAGCCCGCACGTTTCAGCATGTCGATGGTGGCGATGAGCGTGCCGCCCGTGGCCAGCATCGGGTCCAGGATCAGTGCGTCACGCTCTTCCAGTCGTCCGGTCAGGCGTTCGAAGTAGGGCACCGGTTGCAACGTTTCTTCGTCGCGCTGCAGCCCGACCACGCTCACGCGTGCGGTCGGAATCAGCGCCAGTACGCCGGGCAGCATGCCCAGGCCCGCGCGCAGGATCGGCACCAGGGTGATCTTGGCGCCGGCGATCTTCTTCACTTCCGCGGCACCGGCCCAACCTTGCATCGTCTCGTTGGTCAATTCCAGATCCGCAGTCGCTTCGTAGGCCAGCAATGTGCCGAGCTCGGTAACCAGCTCGCGAAAATCCTTGGTGTTGAGGCCGGCGTTACGCAACAGGCCGATCTTGTGCTGGACCAGGGGATGACGGACTTCGACGATTTTCATGGAGGCCTGGGCATGAGTAGAGTGCGGGAAGTCTGCATCAAACCCGGCGATGCCACAAAGAAACAGCCGGCTTGCGCCGGATTCCTGCGATCGATAACCGTCGGATTTCTCAGGGGCAGGCGCTGCAGCAGTTCGCTGCAGCCCTTGCGGGTTACACCTTCGGCCTCATCGTCCTTGCGATAAACAACTCGCGATAAATAAATGGATATTGACGAAGCGGAAGGCTTCCGGAACAAACCCGGAAGCCTTCCGTCTTGATCGAGATAACAGCAACGTGAGTCGTGAAGCCAACGCTCATTCAGCCGCGGGTGCTTCGCTCCTGTGCCGCAGAACCTCAGGCGGCGGCTGCCTGCTCGGCCCTGGGTCCCTCGCGCAAGGCCTGGCCGACCATGGCGACCAGCAGGTCGAGCTCATCGGTGGTCATGGCGAAATGAGGTGTGAAGCGCAAGGAGTTCGCGCCGCCATGGATCACGTTCAAGCCGTGTTCGCGCAGCCATTCCTCGGTGGAGCCTGCGCCGTAGCATTTGAATTGCGGCGCCAGTTCACACGAGAACAGCAGGCCGGTGCCCTGGACGCCGGTGATCAGGCCACCCAGTTCGGACTTCAACTTTTCCAGTTTCTCGATGGCTTCGGCGCCACGCTTGCGGATGTTGTTGCGCAGCTGTGGGGTCAACAGGTCCATCACTGCACAGGCCACCTCCAGCGCGCGCGGATTGGTGGTCATGGTGTTGCCGTAGATGCCCTTGCGGTACAGGCCGGCGGCGCGTTCGTTGACCGCCAGCACCGACAGGGGATATTGCGCGGCATTGAGCGCCTTGGAATAGGTTTCCATGTCCGGCGCATCCTGGCCTTCGAAGCCCGGGTAGTCGACGATGGACAGCACGCCATGCGCACGCAGCCCGGCCTGGATGGAATCGACCAGCAGCAGGCTGCCGTGGTTGCGGGTCAGCTCGCGAGCGACTGCATAGAACGCCGGCGGCAATGAGCGGCCCGGGTCGCCTTCGCCCATCACGGGTTCAAGGAACACCGCCTCAACGAACCAGCCTTGGCTATCGGCATCTGCAAACACACGTCGCAGCGCTTCGGCATCATAGGGATCGACGGCGATCACCGAATCTTCGTTGCGATAGCTGGCCAGGTGCTGCTGGTAGGCCTGGCGCGAGGAGTCCGAGTACAACG
>JBDTZK010000079.1:0-7509 GCA_040005195.1 Pseudoxanthomonas sp. | reverse complement strand
AAGCGGTGCGCCGGTGTTGCCGGTGCGCATCGAAGCACGCAATTCGGCTTTTTTCTACGGCGCGTCGGTGCTGTCCAAACCCATGGGAACCGTATTGCTGGCGCGCGAGATGTTCAAACGCAGCGGGCGTCGCATTGCCTTGCGCGTTGGAACGCTGATAACACCCGATCACGCGGCCGAACCTGAAGTCATGATCGCGTCGATCCGCAAGGCGCTTTATTCACTGGGCAGGCGCAAGCAGCAGGTGTCGATGCCGATGCCGATGCCATTGGCAACAGCCGTCGATGCACGGGTGGTGCGCCATGCCGTGGAATTGCTGGACGTGCTGGGCAGCACCGCAGATGGGAAGCGCATCTGTGTGGGTCGACTTTCGCGCGGGTCGCCGCTTCTGAATGAAATCGGTCGCCTGCGCGAACTGACTTTCCGCGCAGTGGGCCAGGGCACCGGACGTGCGCTGGATATTGATGCCTACGACTTGCATTACGAACACATCGTGCTCTGGGACGAAAGCGCCGCTCGCATTGCAGGTGCCTACCGCATCGCACGTGGCGCACCCATGCTGGCTTCGCAGGGTTTGAAGGGCCTGTATACGGCGTCGCTGTTCCGTTATGGCGATGCATTGGTGCCGCGCCTGGCCGAAGGCATGGAGCTCGGCCGCAGCTTCGTGGCGCCGGATTACTGGGGAAGCCGCAGCATCGATTATCTATGGCAGGGCATTGGCGCCTACCTGTGCCGGCACCCCAATGTGCGTTACCTGTATGGCGCGGTGTCCTTGAGTGGCGCGCTGCCGGTTGGTGCACGCGAACAGATCGTGGCGTACTACATGCGCTACCACGGCGACTGCCGCGGCGACGCGGTGTCGCGCAACCCTTTCCTGTATCGCGATGTTGCCCCTTGCTTCGGTGAGATGGATAGCGCTACCGCTATGCGGGTGCTCAAGGTCAATCTTGACAGTCTGGGTGCCACCATCCCCATGCTCTACAAGCAATACACCGAATTGTGCGAACCCGGCGGCGCACGATTCATGGCCTTCGGGGTTGATCCGCATTTCGGTGATTCCATCGATGGTCTGATCGAAGTGGACCTGCACCGAATCAGATCAAAGAAACGCGCGCGTTACCTGGAGTCGCACACATCGGAACGAGCAGCACTGGCATGAGGGCGACGACGACAAGGCGCCGCGCAGTTTTCGTTTCCGATGTGCACCTGGGTTCGAAGCATTGCCACGCGGCCGAGTTTGCCGATTTCCTCGAAACACTGAATTGCGCACGCCTTTATCTGGTGGGCGATATCGTCGACCTGTGGTGGATGGCGCAGAAGCGTGCCCATTGGCAGTCCGCGCACAACCGCGTGATCGAGGCGCTGCATGCCTTGAGCCGGCGCGGCACTGAACTGATCTACATCCCGGGCAACCATGATCGCCCGATACGAAAGTTCTGCGGACTGATGCTGCCGGCGATGCAGGTGCGTCGCCGCGCAATCCATGTCACCGCAGACGGTCGCAGATTGCTGGTCACCCATGGCGACGACTACGATGCCATCACCCACTTCGGCGGGTTGCAGGAGCGCTTCGGCGACTGGCTCTATTACCGCATCCTGACCGGTAACCAGATCGTCAATGGACTGCGTAGGAAAATCGGCTTGCGTTACTGGTCGCTTTCCGACTACCTGAAACAACGCAGCGGCGCCGCTGAACGCTACATTGAACGTTACGTGCAGGCGGGCCTGGACGATGCACGATGTCGTGGACTGGACGGCATCATCTGCGGGCACATCCATCGCGCCGCACTCATCGAGCGTGACGGGCTGGTCTATGCCAACGACGGTGATTGGGTGGAAAGCCTGACCGCGCTCAGTGAGGAAGCCGACGGCAGCCTGTGCCTGCTTTCGCATAGGGGTGAAGTGCTGGAAGCCCTGTCTGCACGCCTGCAGCCGCAGTCACGGGAACTGCTCAAGGCCGCATAGAGTTTTGGCTGGGTCGCTTTTGTACGCTTGGTAGGGGGTCGGGCTGCTAGCATCCGCGCATGGATTCCCTTTCCCAGATCGTTCTCGGTGGCGCCCTGGCCGCTGCCATCGTGCCTGCCCGTCATCGCCGTGCTGCCTTGCTGGCTGGCGCTGCATTGGCCACGCTGCCCGACCTGGATTCGCTGCCGATCAGGTTGTTTACCGACAATCCGGTGTCGCTGATGACACTGCACCGCAGCCTCAGCCATTCGCTGTTCGTGTTGCCGCTGGTGGGCGCGTTGCTGTGGTGGTTGTTCAAACGCCGTGGGCATCGTGTAGCCGAATCACCCGCGCGCTGGTTCTGGGCAATGCAGCTGGCGCTGGTCACCCATCCCTTGCTGGATGCTTTCACTGTGTATGGCACGCAACTGTTGTGGCCAATATCTACGCCGCCGGTGATGTGGTCCAGTGTTTTCATCATTGACCCGCTGTATACGATCTGGTTGCTGGTCGCCTGCATCGTGGCCTGGTTCGCGCAGGAACGAACACTGGCCCAGCGTGCGCTGGTGGCGGGGCTGGTGTTGAGCACTGCTTACCTGGGCTGGTCTTTGCTGGCCAAGGGCAGGGTGGATCGCCAGGCAGATCGCGACCTGGCCGCACTGGGGCTGAGTGGCGCGCCCAGGTTCTCCGTGCCCATGCCGTTCAATACCTTGTTATGGCGGGTGGTGGCGATGACGCCGCAGGGCTATGTGATTGGCGACCGCTCGCTGGTCGCCGACCATGGCCCGATGCAGTTCAAGGGTTACTCCTCCAATACACAAGCGTTGGCGCAAGTGCGTGGCATCGAAGCAGTGGATAACCTCACCTGGTTCAATCACGGCTTCATGCGCAGCCAGGTGGTGGGGAACGAACTTGTGCTCAGCGACCTGCGTATGGGGCTGGAGCCGGATTACAACTTCAGCTTCGTGGTGGCGCGCCGCGAAGGTGATGGGTGGCGTGCCATTCCACCACGGCAGCAACAGAGCGCGTATCGCGCACCCGTCGCTGACGGAGGCCTGAAACAGGCCCTGGCTGGCATCTGGACGCGCATCTGGCACGCGCCGGCGGATAGCGCGCCTGCTACCACGAACCAGAAAGATGATTCAGCGCCACGCTGATCTGTCATGTGGCGTGATTCGCGCATAAACAATTCTGAAGTTTGCGCTTGCTGCGATCACTGTATGGGCTGCGTCTGTTTGACCAGATAGGCTTGCTCCATTTCGCAGAAGTCATGCCGCAGGGAAAACAGTTGGTGCCGTTGTTGTCGATTATCCGGGTATTGTTCAAGCCTTGGCGCACGCAACGCTGCTCAGGCGGCTGCCGACAGTGAGGGCGGGACGCCCGCGACCAGCGCGTCGAAGTAATCACGTGTCAGGCGGGTCTGCTCGGCGGCACTTTCGGCGCGATTGACCACGGCACGGAAAGCAATGTTCTCGGGACGGTCTTTCGCATACCAGCCCAGGTGCTTGCGCGCGATGCGTACGCCCTGGTGTTCGCCATAGAACTCGTGCAGCGCATGCAGGTGGCCCAGCAGTACGTCGCGTATTTCCGTTAGTGCAGGCGGCGGCAACAGTTCGCCGTTCGCAAGATAATGCGATATCTCGCGGAAAATCCAGGGCCGGCCCTGCGCCGCGCGTCCAATCAGCAATGCATCAGCGCCGGTGGCCTGCAATACGAAGGCGGCCTTCTGTGGCGAATCGATGTCGCCATTGGCCATCACCGGGATGTGCAGGGCCGATTTGATCTCGGCGATGGTGTCGTATTCGGCAGCGCCGTTGTACTGCTGGTCGCGCGTTCGCCCATGCACGGCAAGCGCGGCGATGCCGGCGCTTTCGGCGATGCGTGCAATCTGCAGGCCGTTGCGATTTTCCGCATTCCAGCCGGTGCGGATTTTCAGGGTGACCGGTACGTCGACCGACTTCACCACCGCGTCCAGAATGTGGCCGACCAGTGCCTCGTCGCGCATCAATGCCGAACCGGCCCACGCGTTGCAGACCTTCTTCGCGGGACAACCCATGTTGATGTCGATGATCTGCGCGCCGTGGTCAACGTTATAGCGGGCGGCATCGGCGAGCTGTGCGGGTTCGGTGCCTGCAATCTGCACGCTGATCGGCGCGGGTTCGCCGATGTGGTCCATGCGGTGGAGCGATTTCTGCGTATGCCACAGCTTCGGATTGCTGATGGTCATCTCCGATACCGCGAGCCCAGCCCCCAATTGCTTGCATAACTGGCGGAACGGTTTATCGGTGACACCGGCCATCGGTGCCAGGATCAACGCCGGGGCTAGGGAATGCGGACCGATCTGCATGTCGGAATTGTAACGGTGTGGTCAGGCGTCGCCGCCTGCCCCGAACCGTGCGGTGACTTCCGCAAGGCGCGGCATCGCCAGCGCCGCGCCGGCGCGTTCGGTGGACAATGCGGCATAACGGTTGGCGAAACGCACATGCTCGGCGAAGGCCAGTGTGCGGTCCCCGGCCAGCGATGCGGCCAATGCCCCGTTGAACGCATCGCCTGCGCCCGTGGTATCGACGGCGTCCGCGGGTTCGGCACCGATCCGGTAGCAGGGCTTGGCATCGCCACGCAGATTGTCTTCGGCATGCGAGACAAACACCCCGGCTGCGCCGAGCGTGACCACCACGCTGCCCTGGCTCAGCAGCTCGCGACACAACGCATGCAGCCGTCCGACATCGAGTGTGGCCACGTCGTCCGGTTCGATGCGTTCACCCACATGGCGCGCCAGCAATGCAGCGAACTCGGTTTCGTTGGGCGTCAGCACGTCGGCAAGCGACAGCAGTTCCAGCGTGGTTGCGGCGTTGGCCGGTGCCGGATTCAGCAGGGTGATGATGCCCTGGTCGCGTGCCAGTTGCAGTGCTGACAGGATGCTCTCGACAGGTGATTCGAGCTGTACCAGCAACACTCCGGATCGGGTGATGGCAGCAATCTGCTGCTGCACGAATTCCGCGGTCAAGGACGCATTGGCGCCGGTACCGATGACGATGATATTGCGGCCACGGTTGTCGACATAGATGCCGGCAGTGCCGGTGGGTTGGTCCGAGCGCAGGGCGCGCAACTCGATGTTGTCCGCGGTGGCCAGTGTGCGCGCCAGCGTGCCGCCCAGGTCATCTCCCAGCGCGCATACGAAGGTCGCCTGCGCACCTGCGCGCGCGGCGGCCACGGCCTGGTTGAAGCCTTTTCCACCGGGCCCGCTGTGGTATTGGCCAGCGATGGTCGCGCCCGGCACCGGCAGTGCCTCGCACTGCCAGACGTGGTCGACATTGAACGAGCCCACTACCACCACACCCATGTGCTTATCCAAAATGCGACAGCACGCCAGCGATGGTCGCGGTCATCAACGTGGCGATAGTGCCGCCGAGCACGGCGCGCAGGCCGAAGCGTGCAAGGTCCGAACGGCGCTCCGGAGCCAGTCCACCGATACCGCCGATCTGGATGGCGATCGAGCTGAAGTTGGCGAAGCCGCACAGTGCGTAGGTCGCGATGAGCCTGCCTTCGTTGCTCAGGCTGGTGCCGGCAACCTTGCCGTTGACGATGTCGGCCAGTTGCAGGTACGCCACGAACTCGTTGAGGACGATCTTCTGCCCGATCAGCGAACCGACCGTGGTGGCATCCTGCCATGGCACCCCGATCACCCAGGCGATGGGTGCCAGCACGTAGCCGAAGATCATCGCCAGGTCAGTGGGCTTGCCCAGGATGGCCTGCAAGCCGGTCACTTCACCGATCCAGGTCAGCGGCCAGTTCACCAGTGCGATGAGTGCAATGAACGCGAGCAGCATTGCGCCGATATTGAGTGCCAGACGCAGGCCATCGCCCGCGCCTGCAGCGGCGGCATCGATGATGTTGCTGGACGTCTTCTCCACTTCCATCTTCACCGTGCCGCGGGTCAGCGGCGTACCGGTTTCGGGGATCAGCAGCTTGGCCACCACCAGCGTGGCGGGCGCAGCCATGATCGATGCCGCCAGCAGGTGCTTGGCATAGAACGCCTGCTGCACCGGGTCGCCACCACCCAGCATGCCGACATACGCCGCGAGTACGCCGCCGGCAATATGGGCCATGCCGCCGATCATCATGGTGATCAGCTCCGATTCGGTCATCTTCGGAATGTACGGGCGCACCGTGAGAGGGGCCTCGGTCTGGCCGATGAACACACTGGCGCAGACGCTGGTGGTTTCCGCGCCGGAGACGCGCATCACCTTGGTGATGGCCCAGGTCATGGCGCGGACTACGCCCTGCATCACGTTCAAGTGGTAGAGCACACCCATCAATGCAGCGAAAAAGATGATGGTGGGCAGCACCTGAAACGCAAAGATGAAGCCGTAGGTATTGATGTCCATCATGCTGCCGAAGATGAAGCTGGAACCGGCATTGACGAAACTCAGGATCTTCACGAACACCTGGCCCAGCCAGTTGAACACTTCCTTGCCGCCGGGCACCAGCAGCACCAGCGCGGCGAATCCGATCTGCAGGACCACGCCAGTCGCTACCAGCTTCCAGTCCACGGCCTTCTTGTTGTTGGAAAACAGGAAGACGATGCCGATCAGCACCGCCAGCCCGAACAACCCGAATCCGATTCGCCCTAAACCTTCCAGCATGTGCAGCCCCTAAGTGTTGCAGTTCCCTGATCGAGGCAGCCTAGAGCAGGGCAGGGGCTGCGGCAAGGCAAATCAGCCAATGCCACGCAACGCCACCCAGATTGCCAGGGTCAGGAACACCACGGCGGCAATCGTGCGCGCCAGCTTCAGTGGCAGGCGGTCGGCGAAGCGATGACCCAGCCAGACCACTGGCAAATTGGCGACCAGCATGCCCAGCGTGGTGCCGGTGATGACCTGCCATAGTGGCGAATATTTCGTCGCCAGCAGGACCGTCGCCACCTGCGTCTTGTCGCCTATTTCGGCCAGGAAGAATGCAATCAGGGTGGCGATGAACGCGCCATGTGCCGGCAGCTTCTCGCCTTCATCCAGCTTGTCCGGCTTCAGGGTCCATAGCGCGACCGCAAGGAAACTGCCTGCCACCACCCAGCGCAGGATTTCCGGCGACAACCAGTCAGATAACTCGGCACCCAGCCAGGCCGAGATCGCGTGATTCACCAGCGTGGCGGCGAGTATGCCGAACGCAATCGGCCAGGGTTTGCGGAAGCGGGCCGCCAGTAGCAGGGCGAGCAGTTGGGTTTTGTCGCCGATTTCGGCTAGCGCGACGGTTCCAGTGGACACCATCAAGGCTTGCAGGGAAAGCATATTCATCTCCGGGGCCGGGCATTCGCGAAGGACGCGAAGGCAAACGCCACGCAGCCCGGCCCGGGTATGCGCAACGCCTGCCTACGGTCTTGCCCGACAACGAAGCATCGCTGCTTCGGCCCTGCGCACCATGGCGAGGATTCCTTGCGGGAATCGGCCAAGTATGTTGATGCGCAGATCCGCACAAGGCGGCGGGCTACTCCCCGGAGGAGGAAAGTGGGCGCAGTGTACAGGCTCGGAATCGCAGCATGGGTAAACTCTTCCCATTCGCTGGTTC
>JBDTZK010000078.1:0-7622 GCA_040005195.1 Pseudoxanthomonas sp. | reverse complement strand
GCCGGTGGTACGCCGTAGGGAGTGTCGACCGTACAGGTCCATGGGCCGCCGGCTGACAGGTATTCCTCGCCTGCCGCCAGTTCGTCGACGACCTGGACCTGCCCGCTGGCCGCGCGCGGCCCCAGATTGCGGACGGTGATGGTCGAGGTCATGCGGCTGTCGGTGTCCGCGCTCACGCCATCCCACACCGCTACCAGCGCCGGTGTCTTGGCCTTGGTCAGCCGCAGGTCGGCGCCATCGGACAGCACCGTGAAGGTGGTGCTTGCGGTGTTGTTGTTGTTGCCCAGCGTCGGTCCGTTGGGGTCCGGCGTGTCCGAGGTGATGCTGGCCGTGTTGGTGACATTACCGCTGCTGTTGGTGCCCGACGCGGGAACCGTGGCCACGATGGTGAAGTTGTCCACTGCGCCATTGGCCAACGTGCCGCGCGTACAGGTGCGCGCGGTAGCGGTGCCATTGTTGGTGCAGGTCCAGCCCGCAGGCTGGGTGCCGCCGGTGATGACGAAACCCGCCGGCATGTTGTCAGTGAAGCTGACGTTCTGCGCGGCGCTGGGGCCCAGATTGCGTGCGACCAGGGTGAAGGTGACCGGCTGGCCGGATATCGCGGGTGCAGGCGCGGCACTCTTGCTCAGGGTCAGGTCGGCACCGGGCGTGACGGGTGTGGTGACCTGCGCGCTGTTGTTGCCGGGGTTTGGATCCGGCGTGCCCGCGGCGGCATTCACCATCGCTGAATTGATGATATTGCCGGAACCCGCGTTGACCTTGGCGCGGAAAGTGAAACTTCTGCTACTGCCCGAGGCCAGCGCACCTGCGTGCGTGGCGGTCATGGTGCCGGCATTGAAGGTCCAGCCGGTACCCACGAAACTACTGGCCACGTACGAAGCTGCCGCAGGCAGCGTATCGACCACATTAAAATTGGACGAAGCGCCCGGGCCATCGTTGGTGACGGTCAGGGTGTAAGTGATCTCAGCACCGCCCACGACCGGATCCGGCGTGGCGGTCTTGGTCAGCCGCAGATCGCCGGCATTGGTCAGCGTAGTGACCTGAGCGCGAATGTTGTTGTTGGTATTGGTGTCACCCTGGAAAAAAGCATCGGTCAAAGGCAGGCTGGCGATCGGCGTGGAAGCCGGCGGAACTGCACCAGCGAAACCGACCGCGCCACGAATGGTAATGGCGCCCGGCTGCTGACCTGCGGTATTCAGGCCGATCTGGAAAGTAGAGGCTGCGCCGCCCGGCGAAAGGGTACCTACCAGCGGGCCGTTGTTGCAGACAATGCGCGTAGGCGTGCCCGCATCTGCCGCGCAATACGCCGGCAATGTACTGGCGGTCGTGCCCGCAGGCAGGTCGAAAATAGTGACCGCATTGACCGTATCCGCGGCGCCGTTTTCAATGGTGACGCTGTAGATCACCTCGCCACCGGCAGGCGTGGGGTCGTAATTGTCGTCGGAGAGACTGGTTATCTGCAGATCCGCTGCCCATGCCGCCGGCGCCAATACCAGCAGAACCGCAGCCAGGGAAAGCCGCCGTAGTGCCTTGTTCAAATGGGGACGGGTGTCCAGCCTGCGACGCGGCGCGAACGCATTGCTGCCTTCGGCGCTTTCGGTTTGCCCACGCAAAGACGCAGCCACATTGCCGACGGCAGGCGCCGGCTTAACTTGGTTAGACACTGGTTTTCCCCTGTTCCGCTACACCGCCCAACGCGGACGGCGCGGTCGTTCATGCAAGCCTCCCTTTCGCAGTACCCACTGCGAATGACCTCATTCGGAAAGCAGAGCGCAACGCCACGATGGGCATAGACGCCGAACTACACGAACGGATACGGCTTACTAACGACGGCGCACATTATGTGAGCGCAGTTACATGGAATCAGCGTCAAATAATCTCTGAAAGTTTCACTTGCTCACACGGCAAGGATCAGATGCTGTCCACGTCGGCGTACAGATATCCCTGACCACGAATGGCGCGGATCGGCAGTTTCTGGCCAGTGGTGGTACGCACGCGCGCGCGCAAACGATGCACCAGAACTTCCAGTCGGTGGGGGTCGAAGTCCCAAGGTTGATGGGTGAGCTGACCAATCAGCGTCTCGCGCGAAACCGGCCTGCCGGGAGTAGCGAACAACGGCTGCAGAAACGCTCGCTCGGCTTCTCCCAGTGCAAACTCCTCACCGGTCGGCAGACTCAGGCTCCATCCATTGGCGGTCAATGACCAGCGTGCTATCGGTGTGACCGGAGGAGTGGATTCTTCTGCGGGCTGCACAGGACCAAGGCGCCGCAGCAGGCTGCGGATGCTGGCGGTCAGCACCTCGATATCCAGCGGCTTGACCAGATAGAGATCAGCGCCATGGCTGAGGCCGCGGGCCATATCAGCAGCCCCACCGCGCGCGGTCAGCATCACGATGCCAAGGCGCGCCATCTGCCGCAGGTGCGCGGCCACGATGTAGCCGTTCTCGCCAGGCAAGCCAAGGTCAAGCACCACCACGTCGCAATGGTGCACCGACAGGTGCCGGTAGAGTGGCTGGGCAGCTGAAAAACCGTCGACATGAAAACCGCGATGGGTCAGTTCCGAAACGATCAGCTCGCACAGTTCTTCATCATCTTCCACCACCGCGATCCGGGCCGCAGAAGTTGCCAGTATTTTTTTTCCTGTCAAAACGCTTCACTCATCGGAAGGGCCGGGCGTTCACCTGAAGCATAGAGCATCCAGGCCGGGTTGCCACTGCCAAGCTTTTCCAATGTTCATTATTGGAAGATGTGCCGCGGGCGAAGCACCATTGACATTGCAGGCTCGGCTGCAAGATCAAAAAAATCAACGGTTTTCATGACCTCACCAGAAAACCAATTGCAACCACGTTGGATACCTGCAGGAATGACTGCAGATTTTCGCTGCCTCCGCCAATATCGAAGCTGGCGCAAAAGAATACGTGTGAGCACATACGGCTCGTGTAGTTATTTGGCCAATGGCAATGCCACATCGGCCAGCACCTTGCAGCGCTGGCGCAAGGCAATCAACGCGACAGCGTGTCGCGCGCTACACCATATGATTGCCGTGCAGGTCGTTACATACCGGGAACATCAAGCCATCGGAACGCGGAGTCTCCGGGCCAATGGTTACAGAGGGAACCTGCGAGGAACCCAGGCGCGTAAATGTCCGCGATCCGACAAGGAAGAAACAGTTGCCGGGTGTTTAACCTCAGCGTGGTTCGGTCAGTGCACGTGACCTTGGCTTAGGTCGCCGATGAAAGATCCGGGCCATCGGTTTCCGCATGCAGTTCCAGACCGAACTGGCGCGCCAGTTGCTGCAGCAGCACCGGCTTGACCGTGTCCATACCTGAGGGGCCACCCAGGTCGCCGAGCGCGGTGACCTGCAGCCCTTCATAGCCACATGGATTGATGCGATGAAAGGGTTCCAGGTCCATGCCGATGTTGAACGACAGTCCGTGGAATGTGCAGCCGCGGCGTACACGGATGCCCAGGGCTGCCACCTTGGCGCCGGCCACGTACACACCGGGCGCACCCTGCTTGCGTTCGGCCTGGATGTTCCAGTCGGCGGCGGTGTCGATGATGGCCTGTTCGATGCGATTGACGTACTCGCGCACGCCCACCTTCATCCGCTTCAGGTCGAACAACGGATACGCCACGATCTGGCCGGGGCCGTGATAGGTCACCTGGCCACCACGGTCGACATGGATCACCGGGATGTCGCCGGGCGCAAGCACGTGTTCGGGTTTGCCCGCCTGGCCCAGGGTAAACACCGGGTCGTGCTCCACCATCCAGATCTCGTCATCGGTCGTGTCACCGCGCGCATCGGTAAAGCGTTGCATTGCGCGCCACACCGGTTCGTAGGGTTGCCGCCCCAATTCACGCACGCGGCACGGCCACACGCTCAGATCGTCCACTTCACTTCCGGATGCGCACGCAACGCATCGTGTGCGGTGTCGTACTGGGCACGGTCATTGGCATGGAAGCCGATGCGCACCGAAATGTACCTGGCATTGGAGGAATGCTTCCAGCTGATGCTTTCCTCCAGCACCTGGATGCCGGCAGCGGTCAGCAGCCGTGGCAGTTCGGTTTCCAGGCCACTGTCGGCCGACCCCATGGCACTGAGCTCGAAAGTGCCAGGAAACTGGAAGCCGTGTTCGGGATTGTCTGATTTAAGGTCCATGCCGGGATTATTGGGCCGTTCTGTCGCAAACCCAAGCATGGCCGCAGGTGACAGGCCAGAAATGCCGAAGGGCCGCATTCGCATGCGGCCCTTCGGGTACCACTTTGACAAGTGATGCGCTACACGATCAGCGCGACAGCTCGATGCTGGTGGAATTGACCCAGCCCTTGTTGCCCAGCTCGTCCTCCACTTCCCACATCAGGCCATCCTTGTTGCCGGTGGGGTACAGCATCATCCCCGGGTCCAGCGTGCGCACGGCCTTGCCGGTGCCCTTGGCATTGGCCAGCAGACGCGCGGCCTTGTTCACGGTCACGGCCTGGGTAGCGTTGGCCGCCGAGGCATTGGCCGGCAAACCGCCCAGCTGGCCGATCAGATCGGTGTAGGCCTGCAGATAGGCCAGGGTGATCACCTGCCCCAACTCGGTGTTGGCATAGCCGGAGACGCCTGCGGCACCCAGGCCGCTGCCACCGAACAAGCCGCCACCCGCGCCCCAGCCGATGTCGGTCTTCTTGGCATTGCCTTCGGCCATGGCCACCTGCTCGGACGAGCGCACGTCGGTCACGGTCAGCACCACGTCGGCGGTCTTCTTCTTGAAGTTCAGGCCGCCAATCAGCGCGCCGGCATTGCCGCCGACCAGGCCACCCAGCAGGCCACCCAGCGCGTTGCCGCCGGCGTTGCTGTTCTGGGAGATGAGGTCAGGTATCAGCACATAATCGGCCGCCTTGATCTGGCCCTTGCCGACGTTGGAACGGCCACGCAGTTCGCCGCTGGACGCCAGCGCGCGCTCGCCCATGGCCGCATTCATGCCGGCGCCGCGGTCAACCAGCGTGAAGCAGCGGGACTTGGTCACGAAGACCTTGATCAGCTTGGACGGCGCCGCCAGTTGTTGGCCGGTCCACCAGTTGGTCGCATCTTCCGGCTCGATCACCGAGATGGAACCCAGTGACTTGGCGCAGGTCGGAATCTGCGCGACCTGCTCCTTGCGCTGGTCCTGCGCGCTCTTGCGTTGTGCCTGCGCCGGCGCCGAAGCCACCAACACGAGGCCGAACAGGCCAGCGGCCAGCGCCGCCTGTTTGGAGATACCGATATTCATCGTACTTTCCCTATTTTTTAGACAAGCTTGAACGCCGCAAGGCGCTCCCCTTTTGCTGGCACGTCCCTGGAAACAAACACCCCGAACCATCCCCAGACCACCGGCGGAATATTAGTGCATCCGTTGCCTACCGTGGACTACGTATCTTTCAGTAAAACGTGACGGGCCTTGCGTTCCGGACAGTGGCCCCCGGGCGCGCTCCGGAAACGACAAGGCCGGCAAATGCCGGCCTTGTGGATAGTGCATGCCGCAGCGCGACTTATTCAGATTCCCACCACATCCAGAAACCATCCCACAGGCGGCGGAAGAAACCGCCTTCTTCCACTGCATTCAGCGCTACCAGCGGTGCCTGCGCCACCAGCTTGCCATCCAGGCTCACCTTGACGGTACCGATAGCCTGGCCTTTCTTGATCGGGGCTTGCAGCACCTTGGGCACGTCCATGGCCGGCTTCAGATCGGCGTAGCGACCACGTGGCACACCCACCAGCAATGGCGCCGCGAGGCCCAGTTGCACTTCCTTGGTGGCGCCCTTCCAGACTCTCTGCTGCGCGACCTGCTTGCCGGCCTCGTACAGACGATGGGTTTCAAAGAAGCGGAAGCCCCAGTTCAACAGCGCCAGGCTGTCGTCGGCCCGCTGCGCTTCGGATGACGATCCCATGACCACCGCGATCAGACGCTGGTCGCCGCGCTGCGCCGAAGTCATCAGGCAATAGCCGGCGCCTGAGTGGTGGCCGGTCTTGATGCCATCCACGGCCGGGTCGCGCCACAACAAGCGGTTGCGGTTGGGCTGGGTGATGGTGCCTACCGTGAATTCCTTGATCTTGTTGAACGCGTAGGTCTCGGGATAGTCGCGGATCAGCGCCTGGCCCAACAACGCAAGGTCATAGGCTGCCGAATAATGTTCGGGTGCCGACAGGCCATGCGCATTGACGAAGTGCGAGCCCTTCATGCCGATCCTGGCCGCATAGTTGTTCATCAGTGACGCGAACGCTTCCTCGCTGCCGGCCGCATGCTCGGCCAGCGCGATGGCGGCATCATTGCCGGACTGCACGGCCATGCCTTTTTCCATGTCCAGCAGCTTGGCGGTCTGGTTGACTGCAAAGCCGCTGTAGCTGCCATCCGTGCCGGCGCCACCTTCACGCCAGGCACGTTCGCTCAGCATTACCTGGTCGTCGGGCTTGATCTTGCCGTTCTTCTGCTCAGCGGCAAGCGTGTATGACGTCATCACCTTGGTGATGCTGGCCGGCTCCACGCGTTCGTTGTAGTTCTCGCCTGCCAATACCTGCCCGGTGGTGTAGTCCATCAGCACCCACGCAGTGCCCGCAGGCTTGGGCGCAGGTGGAATAGCGACCGCGGCGCTGGGGGCAGCATTCGCGGCAGGCTGCGGAACAGGTGATGCGGCGGGCTGCGGCGTTGGGGTCTGGGCGAAGGCCAGGCCGACCGAAACGGTGGCCAGCGCGGCGATTGCGAAACGGAACTTCATCTGCTGCGAACTCCAGGACGGCCGTGGCCGGAATAAAAAAGAAAAACCAGGTACAGAAACAAATTGTAAGCGGTGAGCGGATGCCGGTCGGTCGCGCGCGCCAGGGATCGTTACGACCCTCGTCGCCTGTGCCCGGTTACTCGCGAACCACCTGCGGCTGGCCGAAACCCAGACCGGCGATGCGCCCAGCGAGCTCCGTGGCCGAGGCCTGGTCGGGCGCTTCCACGCGCAGCCGCCACAGGGTGCGTCCCTGGGTGGCCACGTCGCTCAGGCTGGCACGCGCGATGCCCGCCGCGCTGAGTCGTGCCAGCTCGCGGTCGGCGTTTTCACGGCTGGCGAAACTCGCCACCTGCAGGCGCACGTCTTTGGCCGATGCTGCAGCCGGAGTACTGGGCAGGGTAGCAACGGCGGCCACGACCGCAGGCCTGGCAGGCGCCGTGTCACGCTTCGTACCAAGCGGCGCCACGACCGTGCCATGCACCGCCGTCGGCTTGCCGGTGGCCACGCGCACGCCACGCGAATTCATCCAAGCGTCGAAACCCTGGGTGCTGGGCTTCGCCTCGGGATCAGCATTGACGTGGTAACGCCAGGGGTCGCTGGTAGCAGATGCCGCGGCGACTGTGTTCGAAGCGGCTGTATTCGAAGCGGCGTTGTTCGGGACGCCTTCGGCGGCCTGGGGCTGTTTCGGAAGCTGACCCACCAGCTGGTCCATCGCGGTTGGCTTGCCGGTCGCGATGCGGGTGGCGACACCGGTGGCGACGGTGGTCTTGACCGGTGCCGGCACCGCTGCCGCCAGTGTGCTGCCTGCGTCGTCGCCGTTGAGCGCACGCACCTCGACGCGCCCCGTACCACGCTGGGTGATACCCAGCTTGATCGCGGCGGCGTAAC
>JBDTZK010000077.1:0-7704 GCA_040005195.1 Pseudoxanthomonas sp. | reverse complement strand
GCATCTGCTCCGCCCATACCTTCGTGTATTCGGGCGAATCACGATCACTGAAGTCGGTGCCAAGGAGCTGCATGCCGCCACCCTCCTCCTTGTCGTGTTAACAAGCGGCGTGGGTGTGCCCGAAGTCCGTGCACGGCATGGGAACATTTCGCATCACCGCTATATGCCGGCAACTATGCTTCGCCAGCAGGCGCTGATGATCAGAGCGACCTCTGCCGGTTCGATTCACTCACATTCCAGGCATGCCTGTTACCGGACTTGCAAGGCTGGCATGACTTCAGGAATGCCTGGCTGGCAGTTGAGCAGGAACGGGCATTGCCGGGTATGAAGGGCGCTCATCCGCTTTCAAGGATCCAGCCCGACTATGCCAGCCCGACTATGGTGGTTGCGCCATTGAAGGCGCATCCTCATGTATGCGTACACGCTCATCGCCTATCCTGCGCCAACCGCAATACCGGCCCGCCTGTCTCCAGCCTTCGCCAGAGTCCACGCCATGTCCAGCATGCCTCCCGAAAGACCTGCACCTCCGCCAGCACCTGCGCAGCGGCGCACCACCCTGCCCGCATTCGCGGGGATCGGGGTGATCCTGTTGCTGGCCGCGCTTGCCTTCGCCTGGGTCGGTGGCTGGTTGAGTCCACAGCGACTGACGCCGCAGCGCATGATCAATGCGATTGAGGCCAACGGCCCACCCGCACCGGGGTACCGACGCGCGCACACCAAGGGCATCTGCGTGTTCGGGCGTTTCGACAGCAACGGCAGCGGCGCGGCTCTGTCGAAGGCGCGCATATTCGCACCTGGCAGCACGCCGCTGTTGGGCCGCATGTCGATTGGCGGCGGCGCACCGCATGGCGCCGACAACGATGCGCGTGTGCGCAGCATGGCGCTGCAGTTGGTCGCCGACAACGGTCAGGAATGGCGCATGGCCATGAACAGTTTCCCGTTCTTCGTGGTGTCCAGCGCGGAGGCGTTCTACGAGCAGACCGTGGCCTCCCGGCCCGACCCTGCCACCGGCAAGCCCGACCCTGCCAAGCAGGCGGCCTTTGCCGCCGCGCATCCCGAATCAGTGAAGTTCGCTAACTGGGCCAAGACCGCGCCATGGCCGACCAGCTTTGCGAATACGGACTACAACGGCGTCAATGCGTTCCGCTTCGTCGATGCGAAAGGGGGCAGCCGCTATGTACGCTGGTCGATGCGGCCGCAGGCACCGTTCGCTGCGATGACACCCGGGCAGCGCAAGGCCGCCAGTGCCGATTTCCTCAGCCAGGACCTGCAGGCACGGCTGGCCCAGGGTCCTTTGCGGTGGGACATGGTGGTGACCGTAGCTCACGACGGCGATTCCATCCTCGATCCGTCGCAGCCATGGCCCGAAGATCGTGCGCAGACCGTGGTGGGCACGGTGGTGATTGAACGTGCGGAAGCGCAGGCCACAGGTCCATGCCGCGATCTGAATTTCGATCCCCTGGTGCTGCCCCCAGGCGTGGAAGGGTCCGATGACCCGATCCTGGCTGCGCGCTCTGCGGCCTACTCGGTGTCGTTCAACCGTCGCGAAGGCGAGATCGGCAGCGGCCGGGCGCCGGACGCCGAAGGCAAGGGAGCCAGGCCATGAACACTTCTTCCACGTCGCTGCACTTCAACCTGCTCTCACGCGTTCTGCATTGGCTGATGGCAGTTATGATCCTGTCGATGCTGTTTATCGGCGTCGGCATGGTCGCCTCCATCGCGGCGCGGCCCATGCTGGTCGATCTGCACCGGCCTTTGGGCATCGCGATACTTCTGCTGGTCGTAGTGCGCCTGTTCAACCGGTTGCGCCATCCACCGCCGCCGTTGCCGGCCGATTTGCCCGGCTGGCAGGTATTCGCGGCCAAGGCCTCGCATCTGCTGCTGTACGCGCTGATGTTCGCGATGCCCTTGATCGGCTGGTCGATGTTGTCAGCGGGTGGCTACCCCATCGTGATGTTCGCCGGCCTGCAGTTGCCACCCATCGCGCCGCATGATGCCGGTTTGTACGCCTTGCTGCGCGGCGCGCATACCTGGCTGGCGTATCTGCTGTACGGGACGGTGCTGGTGCACCTGGGTGCGGCTTTAATGCACGCGTGGGTGAGGCGCGATCATGTGTTTCCGAGCATGGCCCGCGGACCGGGGGCGGTGCGCAGCGAAGCGCCGGTCGATCCACCCTCAACGTAGCGCTGAGACACCAGCTTAAGCGCGGTCCAATCCGCGCTGCGCCACCTGCTGGAAGAAACGCACCATTTCTGCTGACGCATCGGGTCCTTTCGGATCGGTGTAAGTGCCACTCCTGCTGCCACCGGACCAGGCGTGGCCAGCGCCGTGCAACTGCCAGTACTCGACCAGCGGATCACCTAATGACGTGGTGTAGACCGAACGCGTGTAGCGGCGACCATTGGCTGCGGCGTCCTGTTGCCCGCTCTCCGGCAACACTGCGGCGGCACCGCTTATGGCCTGCCTGACCAGTGCTTCGCCGTTGGCTGGTGCGACCGTGCGGTCCGCATCGCCATGGAAGACAATCAATGGCGTGACGGATGCGGATGCTTCATCCTTGTGCCGCACACGCGCCTCGGTTTCGGCCTGTACTTCGCGCAGGGCATGCGTCCCGCCCATGGCGGCGAAGGCAGAAGGCACATCGCTTGCCGCGCGATATGGCAGCCCGGAATGCGCGCCGACACCTGCGTACAACTCCGGATAGGTGATACCCAAAATGACCGCCATGGCAGCACCTGCTGACAAACCGGCCACATACACCCGCCCTGGGTCCACTGGATGGCGTGCAATGATTTCCTCGGTGAGCCCTGCCAGCACGGCAGGCTCACCCGCTGCACGCGCCTGATCCCCGGGCCGGAACCAGTTCCAGCATTTGGAACCGTTGGCATTGGGCGATTGCGCGGGATACGCCACCAGAAATCCATGCTGATCGGCCAGCGCATTCATCTGCGTGCCATTTGCAAAATCGTCAGGTGATTGCGTGCAACCATGCAACATCACGATCAATGGCATACGGCTGGCCAAGCGCCCGGGAATCCCGGCAGGCACGTAGAGTTTGTAGCGGCGTGAACCGAATTCGTTCGAAAACGAATGCTCCACGAATGATCCCGCCGCTGAACCGTCCGCTGGATCAGAGTTTGAATGCGGCGATGCGGCTGACTGCAGTTTTCTCTTGCGCGGCTGCCGTGGCGGCGCGTTCGGTGCAGGCGCTACGATTTCCTGCGGCGCATCAGCCGCGTCAGCCAAACCTGCCGCAGCGAAGGCATCGTGCAGGGTCTTGCTGATCTGTGCTTCCAGTCCGCTGTTCATGCCGGGCATGGGAGCGATGCGCGTGGCGCCCGGCAGCCGGGACAAGAGTTTGGCAAAGAGTGACACTGGCATTCCTGAAGGCTGTTGCTGCGATGCAGCATGCCCCACTTTCACCCTGTAGTCGTTAGCCGCGAATGATGAAGATCGAATTCCCCTGGACCAGGCATGCGACGACGTCGTACCTGCGTCATGTGTCATTCCCGGCTGAACGAAGAGCCCGAATCGCGCTTTGTTGATTGAATGAGGAGAACCATGGGGCATTCAAGGCAGACGCCCCACGCACCCCCTTTACTCCTTGCGGGTCGTCACCAGGCGCAGGAACGCCTCGTGCTGGTAGCGGCTCATGCGCAGCTGCTGGCCGGTATCCATGGTGACCACATGGTGGCCGTTGAACCAGGGATGGATGGTCTTGACGCGGCGCACGTTGATGATCGCCGAACGGTGTACGCGGACAAAATGACGCGGATCAAGACGCATGGCCAGCGTTGCCATGGTTTCGCGCAGCTCGTGCACCCGGTCGGCCAGGTGAATCAACACCGTGTTACGGCTGGCCTTGATCCAGACGATGTCATCGACCGCGACGAATACCACGGCCTCGTCCACCCGCACTGGAATCCGCGCCAGGTAGTCATCGCGCTGACGCAGTGCATCGAGGGTCTGCAGGATGCGCGCCTCGGCCGGCGAACCGACACCGCTGCCTGCGGACACACGGCGTTTCGCGCGTTGCAGCGTGTCGGCAAAGCGCTCCCGGCTGAATGGCTTGACCAGGTAGTCCACGGCGTGCGCCTCGAACGCGCGCACCGCGTACTGCTCGTAGGCGGTCACGAAAATGGTTGCCGGCATGTTCCCTGCGCCGAGCGTGGCGACCACGTCGAGGCCGGTCATCGCGGGCATCTGGATGTCCAGAAAGACCAGATCGGGCGACTGGCTGCGGATCGCGATCACCGCGGATGCGCCGTCACCACATTCACCCAGCAGTTCGATTTCAGGGTCGGCACGCAATAGGCGCACGATGGCGTGGCGCGCGATTGGCTCGTCATCGACTACCAGCGCGGTGAAGTTCATTCGCTGACATGCTCCGGCGCTTCATCGGTTTCCAGTTCCCGGAATGGCAGGCGGATGCGGCAGGCGACACCTTGCGGGAAAAGGAGGTCCAAGCGGATATCAGCTGCGTCGCCATAGAGCTCACGCAATCGAAGTCGCGTGTTGGAGAAGCCGATACCGTGGCCGGCGTTGCCGCTGTCGGCGGACAAAGTACTGTTGAAGTTGCGCACTTCGATACAAAGAGTGTCGTTCTCGCGCCGGCTTTCGATCTCGATACGGTCACTGCCAACCCGCTGTCCAATGCCATGGCGAATCGCATTCTCCACGATTGGCTGCAACACCAGACTGGGCACCGCACATTGCAGCGTGTCCGGGGCCACATAGATCTGTGTCGTCAAACGGTCCTTGAAGCGCTTGCGCTGGATGCCGAGGTAGAGATCCAGCAGCTGCAGTTCGCGCTCGAGGGTAATCTCCTGACCATCGTAGTCCTCCAGAAAAGCACGCAACAGATCGCTCAGGCGTAGCAGCATGTCCTCGGCGGCGCGCGTGTCCTCATCCAGCAGAGTGATGATCGCGTGCAAGGTATTGAACAGGAAGTGCGGCTGTAGTTGAGTCTTCAGCACTTGCAACCTTGATTGCGCCAGTTCGGTCGCGAGGCGACTGGCTTCCACTTCGCGGCGGGATTTTTCCACCTGGAACTGCACGGCCTGCTGGATGGCGACCAGTGCCCAGTAGGTCAGCAATCCGATGGCGAAGTGGCTGCTGACGAACTGCCCGAACTGTTCTCCGAAAGAACTCGGTTCAAACGCGGTCGAAATCATCGCGCCCAGCAGGTTGGCGACCAGGGTCACACCCAAGCCGGTAACAGCGTGTGCCCCGAGCGATCGCAGCCGCAGGGGTGGTTGCATCGGGTGCCTTTCCGAATAGCGGAAGACCCATGGGGCCAGGGCAGCCCAGAGATACCACTGGATCATCGACCAGCGCAGGTAGTCGAAGATCGACCATGCTTGCCCGTTGTACGCATCGTGTATGAAGCGCTGGATCGCGAACACGACCACCACCACCGACCACAGTAGAAGATAGCGGGAAAGGCCAATTTGAGTGCTGCCGAGCTGGATCTTCATCCACATGCCGTTCGCTGAAAGTCAGGGCATCGTAGGCGCAGTGGACGCCGCTGAGAAGCACATCAGCACATGGCTACGATTGGGAGCGACACCACGACGATTCGTCCCGGATCGTTTTGCAGATGGGCAGGAACGCGGCTTGATGGAACCGTCGGATCGCGAGCGTTACAGCACCTGCGAGGCCGACACCCCTTCCGCTGGAGACTTCCCTCATGTCAATGATTCGCACCCTGGTACTGGCCATGTCCCTTATTGGCACCACCGCCCTGGCCGGCGAACCTGTTCGTTACCTGGAACTGAGCAATCGCGCGCACGACTCGTTGATCGCGCTGGAAGTCGCCGTGCCTGGCAGCAATGATTTCCGCAGCGTGCCATTGGGCACCCCACTGCGCGGTGGCGGCGATGCCGCCACGTTCGGGCTGGCCGGTGAACAATGCCGCTACGCGCTTCGCTTTACCTTCATCAACGGGCGTTCGATGCTGTATCCGGACGTGGACATATGCGCCTACCGCGTGAGCATTCGCCCCGTGCCGCGCGTGCACCGCAACGAGCGGGAAGTGCAAGTGGCGAATACCGCCAGAAAGCCATCCTGATCCAAAGCAGGCTGCGTCTGGATTTGCCATGCAAGGTGGCCTGAATATGCCCGCCGGTAACAAGGCGGATGGCCTCATGCAGGTCCTGCGAGATCTTTACATCTGTCGTTGGCCAGCGATTGCCGGGGTGAGCAGCTCATTCCATTACCACGATTTTGACTACAGGGCTGGGGCACGCTGCCCTGCGCCGCCCCCTTACAGAGCTTCCGCTCCGGTCGACCACGCAAACTAAAGTTTGATGAACGGAACCCATTCAGGGGTCAGCAGTTGCGCGGCTTTTCACCTCACGTTGGCAAGGGCAATCCAACAATGCAGCCTTGTCCATGGCTGGTGAGGTTCAATATGAAAAATTTACGCGCGATGCTGTGCATTGGCACGCTGCTGTTTTCGGTCAGCGCATTGGCCCAGCCGTACGGTCCACGCGATGAAGGCCGCCGCTTCAACGACGGCAGCAAAGTCGTTTGCAAGAATGTGGAAGTACAGCGCAACAGCAAGGACTCCAACCGTATCCTGGGCACGGCCACCGGCGCGGTGGTGGGCGGCTTGCTGGGCAACCAGGTCGGCAAAGGCAATGGCAAGAAAGCCGCGACGGTGGGTGGCGCAGTCGCCGGCGGTTTGATTGGTCGCAAGGTGCAAGGCGACAGTCAGCAAAAGAAAGGTGATCGCGTGGTTGAACGCCGTTGTGAGCGCGTCTACCGCTAAGCGTTGTGGTGGCAACTCAAGGCTGTCTGGACATGAAGCAAGGCCCCGTATCCCGGGGCCTTGTTTGTTACGGACGACTCTTGAAACTCAGGTGCCGATGGCCTGCGGACTGGGCTGCTTGAGTGCGGCTGCGACTTCGGCAGCCGCCTGTGACGATGTTTTCCACTGCTCATACTGCTCGTCGAATGCGGAAAGCTCTTCTGCAGAAAACAACTTCCTCGCCATCTTGAACATCGTGTCCTCTTCTTCCTTCGCATGGTGGTCGACAAATTCTCCCAGCACCTTGGCAGAACCGGCGAACTCCACGGTATCGGTCTCCTTGGTTTTCAGGTCAGGGAGCACGGTCAGCTCCACTGCGCGATGCTCCTGCACGGCTTCGGCATGGGTTTTCAGGCCTTCGCGGTCCGCACGTTCCTTGAAGGCTGGATAGAACACCAGCTCTTCCCACTTTGCGTGTGGCAGCAGGCCTGATTCGATTTCGCCAAGCAATTCCGCCCGCGTCTTTTTCGCGCGGTCGGTGGTGTCCTCCATCTGCTTGAAGAGCTTGCGCAGGTCGTCATGTTCCGACTTCAGGGTCTTCAGGATGTCACGTGCCATATCGAAATCTCCGACGGGTGGGTGAGTGGGCGGCGACAGTGGAATGGATGCCGAGTTAATCCGAAGTGAGCCGCAAATAGTGCTGAAAACACTACGCCTGAACATCCAGTACAACGCGCATCAACACACCTTGATTAGGGCACGCGCGTGCCTCGCAATAGAGCGATTTACAGGCACTTCGTTACTGCGTTGTGATATCCCGCGGAGACTATTTCTGTGCACGCTTCAAGTCATGCAATGGCGCTTCAATCCGACGCGAACCCACTAGCCATTGGGGGAATCAGGACAAATGGCAAGGTTCGGCAGATTTTCTAAAACGGTACTACGATGGTAAT
>JBDTZK010000076.1:0-7735 GCA_040005195.1 Pseudoxanthomonas sp. | reverse complement strand
GTCGATGCGATGAAGGTGATGCTGCAGCAGTCGTTCCAGATCATCGCCGCGTTGGTGGTGATGCTCTGGACCAGTTGGCAGGTGACGGTGGTGATCCTGATCATGGCGCCCCCACTGGCCTGGCTGATGGACAAGGTGGCAAGGCGCTACCGGCGGATCAGTCATCGCATCCAGGAAAGCGGCGCGCGTCTTCTGCAAGCGGCCGACCAGTCACTCAACAACCAGCAGGAGGTCAAGATCTACGGTGCGCAGGCCACCGAGCTGGGCCGTTACGAGCGCCTTGCCGATGAGAACCTGCACCTGGCGATGAAAGTCGAATCGACGCGAAGCGTCTCTTCGGCCGTGGTCCAGCTGATGGGGTCGATTGGCTTGGCCATGCTGCTTTTCGTGGCCGGCCGCGAAGCCATGGCCGACCGGCTCACGGCGGGTGGTTTTGTTGCCCTGATGCTGGCGATGATGGCCATCATTCCGGCGTTGAAGCAGCTGACAAATTCCCAGAACATGCTGCAGAGAGGCGTTGCATCCGCGCAACGTCTTTTCAGTGTGCTGGATGCCGAAGACGAGGCCGACGATGGCGGCCGCACGCTGACCCGTGCGAATGGCCTGGTTGAATTCAAGCATGTCAGTGCGCGTTATCCGGGGCAGACGCAGCTTGCGTTGGACGACATCAGCTTCGTAGCGCGCCCAGGCACGGTCACGGCTATTGTCGGGCGGTCGGGTAGCGGCAAATCGACGTTGATCAAGCTCATTCCGCGTTTTTACGAGCCTGAGAGCGGCACGGTCACGCTGGATGACCATCCGCTGCGCGACTATCGCCTGCAAGACCTGCGCCGGCAGGTCGCGCTGGTGGGACAGCAAGTCATGTTGTTTGATCAAACCGTGGCAGCCAACGTGGCCTATGGTGAAATGGAAGGCGCAGCCGACCAGGCCGTGTCGCGGGCGCTCGACGAAGCCAATGCCACCGAATTCGTTGCCCGCCTGGAAGAGGGGATGCACACGTCGATAGGCAACAAGGGTGGGCGGCTCTCCGGCGGCCAGCGTCAGCGCATTGCCATTGCACGCGCCATGCTCAAGGACGCCTCGATACTGATCCTGGACGAGGCGACCGCTGCCTTGGACGCCGAATCCGAACGGCTGGTGCAGGATGCCTTGAACCGGTTGATGCCGGACCGGACCACCCTGGTCATCGCACACCGGCTTTCCACAATCGAGCATGCAGACCAGGTATTGGTGCTGGACCAGGGCAAGCTGGTCGAGCAGGGCACGCATGCAGACCTGCTGAAGCTCGGTGGACTCTACGCACGCCTGCATCGCATGCAGTTCCGTGAAGTCGAGTGAGCAAGCTGAAAGACAAGACGCCCGCCTACTGGTATGGCGACACTCCCGCTCCACTGCACGCCCGCTTGCTGGCGGGCCTCTACGGTGCTCTGGTGGCTTTGCGTGCAAGGCTTTTCCGCATGGGTGTGCTGCGCAGTCGCGGTGTTGCGGTGCCGGTGATCGTGGTGGGCAACGTGTCCGTCGGCGGTACCGGCAAGACGCCGCTGACCATTGCCTTGGTGCAGCGCCTGCAGAAGCACGGCTGGACTCCCGGCGTCGCCAGTCGTGGCTATGGTCGTCGCGATGAGGCGGTGGCCGCATGGGTAACCGGCGACACCGCGCCTGTTGAAGGCGGTGACGAGCCGGTGTTGATTGCTCGGCGCACCAGGGCGAAGGTGCGCGTGGACCGCGACCGCGTTGCCGCCGCACGCGAACTGGTTGCAGCAGGTTGTGACGTGATCGTTTGCGATGATGGCCTGCAACACTATCGTCTGCGACGTGATATCGAAATCGAAGTCATCGATGGGCGCCGCCGCTATGGCAACGCACGCTTGCTGCCCGCGGGGCCGCTGCGCGAGCCCGTGCAGCGCGGCACCCAATGCGATTTCCGCGTGGTCAACGGCGGCGAGGCAGGCTTCGGAGAATGGCAGATGCAGCTGCGTGCGGAACAGGCCGTGCCACTGCGCGGAGGCCGCAACCGTGCGCTGGCTTCATTCGGCGGCCATCGGGTGCATGCGGTGGCGGGCATCGGCAACCCGCAACGTTTCTTCGAGATGCTGCGTACGCTCGGCATTGGGGTGGTGCCGCATGCCTTCGCAGACCATCACCATTACCTGGCGGCCGACCTGGCGTTCGGCAGCGAGTTGCCGGTGCTGATGACCGAAAAAGATGCAGTGAAGTGCATGTCCTTAGCCAATGAATGGCATTACAGCGTTCCGGTGGAAGCCGAGTTGCCGGAAGCATTCTGGATATCGCTGCTTGAAAAACTGCCGAAAAAGGGAAGCGAGAGCGCATGAGTATCGATTTCGTCGTGGCTATCCCGGCCCGTTATGCCGCTTCCCGGCTGCCTGGTAAACCCTTGCGTTTGCTGGGTGGCGAGCCACTGGTGGTGCACGTGGCGCGCCGCGCGCTGGCTGCAGGCGCACGTGAAGTCTGGGTGGCTGCCGATGACCAGCGGATCGCCGATGCGCTGGTCGACAGTGGCGTTCGCGTGGCAATGACATCGGCGGCGCACGTCTCGGGCAGTGATCGCCTGGCCGAATGCGCTGACATCGCCGGTTGGACCGATCAGACCCTGGTCGTCAACCTGCAGGGCGATGAACCCTTTGCGCCGGCATCCGGCATCCGTGCGGTTGCCCAGGCGCTGGCGGACAGCAATGCCTCCATGGCGACACTGGCCACGCCGATCAGCGAGTCTGCGATCCTGTTCGATCCGAACGCGGTCAAAGTCGTGCGTACTTCTGTCAACCAGGCATGGGGCGATGCGCTCTATTTCAGTCGCGCGCCCATCCCTTGGCATCGCGATGCCTTCGCCAGCGACCGGGACACTTTGCCGGCGGGCGAATGGCTGCGTCACATTGGCATTTATGCCTATCGCGCTGGCTTCCTGCGCCAGTTCGCACGCATGCCGCCGGGCCGCCTGGAACAGATCGAATCACTGGAACAATTACGCGTACTGGAAGCAGGTTTCCGTATCGCGGTCGCGTTGACGCCCGAAGCGTTTCCGCCCGGCGTGGATACGCCTGAAGACCTGGCGCGTGCCGAGGCATTCCTTGCCGAGGAGACGGATTGAAGCTGCTGGTGGTCTGCCTGGGGAACATCTGTCGTTCGCCGCTGGCGGAAGGCGCACTGCGGGCGCGTATTGAGACTTCGCCGCTCGCCGGTAACGTGGAAGTAGATTCCGCCGGAACCGGTGACTGGCATGCAGGGCAGGGGCCCGATCCGCGCGCGGTGGCGTGTGCACGCGAACACGGTGTGGATATTTCGGGCCTGCGCGCGCGCCAGTTGCAGCGATCTGACTTCGACGCGTTCGACTGGCTGCTGTGTGCAGACGCGCAGAACGTGCGTGACGTGTTGAGTCGCGCACCCGCCAACCAGCGCGACAAGGTGGTGTTATTGACCGAATGGGCCGGTGTGGACGGTGGCAGTGTTCCAGACCCCTATACAGGTGGTGAGCTGGAGTTCGAACATGCATGGCAACTGGTCGATTCGGCGGCACGGGCGGTCGTGCAGCGCCTGTGCCGTGATGGGGACTGCGGCATAATCAATCGCAGATGAGCCACAACTCCGCCCCCGAACTGCCCGCCAGCCTGGAATGGCTCAATGCCACGCCCAGCTCCCTGCACGAACAGCGCGGACGGGTCGTTGCACTGGTTTTCGTCAATGCCAGCTCCGCCTGGTCATGGCAGCGTCTGCGCGACGTGGCGCAGCTGCAGACCCGTTATCCCGGCCGCCTGCAACCGCTGGTGGTTCATGTGCCGCGCTTCGATTGCGAACGCGACCCGCAGTACGTGTTGAAGCAGCTGCGCCGGCAAGGCGTGAGCTTCCCGATACTGCACGATCCCGATTGGCATGCTTGGCAGCGGTTCGGAATCAGTGCCTGGCCCACTGTGCTGCTGATTGATGCCAATGGACAGATCCGTGAGCGCATCGTTGGTCTGGATTCCATAGTCGAACTTGAGCGTCCGCTGGCCGCGTTGTGTGATGCGCTGCCCATGCCGACCGATGACGACATGTACGGCGTTGGCGAAACCAATCCAGAACCGCGACTGCCGTTGCGATTCCCCAGCGGAATTGCTGCCACCGCTGATCGCCTCTACGTGGCCGACAGCGGCCATCACCGCATTCTCGAGTGCAATCACGCCGGTCGCGTGCTTCGGCAATTCGGCACGGGCACCGCCGATTTTGTCGACGGCGACCTGGAGCAGTCCGGATTCCGTCGTCCGCAGGGCCTGTCGCTGGCGCGTGATGTGCTGTACGTGGCCGACACCGGCAACCATGCGTTACGCCGCATCATGCTGCGCAGTGGCCGCGTCGATACGGTGTGTGGCAATGGACGCGCGGGCGAGACCATCGAGGGCCCTGTCGCGAATGCGCGCGATATCGCGCTCAACCAGCCGCAGGCCGTGTTTGCGACTGATAACGACGTACACCTGGCACTGGCAGGGGACAACCGCATCTGGACGTATCAGCTGGGTCGCGGCGAACTGACCTGCCGCGCGGGTTCGGGCCAGTTGGAAGTGCGTGACGGCAGCGGCCTGATGGCAGCCTTCGCACAACCGGTGGCTCTGGCAGCGGTACAGCAGATGCTCTACGTTTGCGATGCGCTCGGCTCGGCGGTGCGCTCACTGCAACTGCGCAACGACACGGTGCAGACGCTGGTCGGGCAGGGCGCCTGGGAATTCGGTGATACCGATGGCCCCCGGGAGCATGCTCGCCTGCAGAATCCACAGGCGATTGCACTCAGTCCCGATTCCCCGCTGTTATGGATCGCAGACAGCGGCAATGGCACGCTGCGTACGCTCAGGCTGGGCGGTGGCGATGTATCGACGGTTGAATTGCCGCGGCGCCTTCACGGCGTGGCCGGCCTTTCCATCGCAGCCGGCGCGTTGTGGATCGCCGAAACCGACGCGCATTCCGTATTGCGCTACGACCTTTCCAGCGCTGACCTGGTCCGGGTCGCCATTGACGAGTGACGGTTCCTGGCGTGGTGGTTGAATTCAATGGCAAGCAATACGCGGCAGCGCTGAGCACAGCGCCCGGTGTGTACCGCATGTACGCGGCCGATGACAGTCTGTTGTACGTCGGCAAGGCCGGTGCCCTGCGCAAGCGTGTGGCCAGCTATTTCAGCAACACGCCAAAAAGCCCGCGGATCCACGCCATGCTGGCCCAGGTCGTGCGCATGGACGTCACCGTCACCCGCACCGAAGGTGAGGCGCTACTGCTGGAAAACCAGCTGATCAAGTCGTTGTCGCCGCGCTTCAATGTGGCCCTGCGCGACGACAAGAGCTATCCGTACGTGTTGCTGACTACCGAGCAGTGGGCACGCATCGCCATGCACCGTGGCCCACGCGCGGTGCCCGGTCGCTATTTCGGCCCGTACCCGGGCGTCGGCGCGGTGCGCGATACGCTCAACCTGATGCAGAAGCTGTTCAAGATCCGCAACTGCGAAGACAGCGTATTCCGCAATCGCACACGGCCTTGCCTGCAGCATCAGATCGGGCGCTGCAGTGCGCCCTGCGTGGGCCTGGTGGATGCGCTGGAGTATTCGGAATCGGTCCGCCGCGCTGCGTTGTTCCTGGATGGACGCAGCGACGAACTCACCAGTGAGCTGGGCAATGCGATGGAAGCGGCGAGCGCGCGACTGGAATTCGAACAGGCCGCGCGCCTGCGTGACCTGGTCGGCTCCCTGCGCAGCATGCACTCGCGCCAGTACGTGGATGGGCGCGCCGCCGACCTGGACGTGCTGGCGTGCGCCATGCAGGGCACCGGCGCCTGCGTGCTGCTGCTGGCGTTCCGTGACGGGCGCAACCTGGGCACCCGCTCCTTTTTCCCCAGGACCAATGGTGAAGACAGCGCGGCTGAAGTGCTGGCCGCGTTTGTGTCGCAGTACTACGCCGAGCAGACGCCGCCACAGGAAATCGTGCTGGATCGTGAGATTCCCGATGCCGCACTGATCGAGTCCGCATTAGCCGCCGCAGCCGATCGCAAGGTGCAATTAAAATGGAATGTGCGTGGCGAGCGCGCCGGTTATCTGCAACTGGCTACGCGCAATGCCGAAATCACCCTGGCCAGCGAGCTGTCCAGCCGCAACGCACAGCAGCTGCGCAGCGAGGCCTTGCGCGATCTGCTGGGCATGGCCGAACCGGCCAAGCGTATCGAATGCTTTGATATCAGCCACACCATGGGCGAGGCCACCGTGGCGTCGTGTGTGGTGTTCGATGCCAATGGCCCGGTGCGCGCGCAGTACCGGCGCTACAACATCACCGGCATCGAGCCTGGCGATGACTATGCCGCGATGCGACAGGCCATCGAGCGCCGGTTTCGTAGAGCGGTAGAAGAGGGCGGTGTACTGCCTGACGTTTTGTTGATTGACGGCGGTGCCGGTCAGCTCACCCAGGCGCGTGAGGTGCTGGCTGAGCTTGGCGTGGACAGCGTGGTCATGGTGGGTGTGGCCAAGGGCGTGGAGCGCCGCGCCGGGCACGAGACGCTGATCCTGGCTGATGGCCGCGAGCTCAACCCGGGTGCAGCGTCACCTGCGTTGCAATTGGTTCAGCAGGTGCGTGACGAGGCCCACCGCTTTGCCATCACCGGACACCGGGGCAAGCGCCAGAAGGCGCGCATGACCAGCAAACTGGAAGATATCGCCGGCATCGGTCCACGCAGACGCGCCAGCCTGCTCAAGCATTTCGGCGGAATCGTGGGGCTGAAAGCGGCGGGAATAGATGAAATCGCGCGCGTTGAAGGGATCAACGCCGCACTCGCCGAGCGAATCTACGCTAACCTGCACGGGCTGGCGCCTTCGACGGCGCCACCTGCTGCAAGCGAGTAGACGGACCGATGAAGTTGACCATTCCCACCTGGCTGACCCTGCTGCGGATCATGATGATCCCGGTACTGGTGGCGGTGTACTACCTGCCTTATAGCTGGACCAACTTCGCCTCGGTGTTCGTATTCGCCACCGCTGCACTGACTGACTGGCTGGATGGCTGGATCGCGCGCCGCTACAACCAGTATTCGGCCTTCGGCGCTTTCCTGGACCCGGTCGCCGACAAGCTGATGGTCGCCGTGTCGTTGTTCCTGATCGTGCAGGGCCACCACACCATCTGGATGGCCATCTGGGCCGCGATTATTGTCGGCCGCGAAATCGCTGTGTCCGCGTTGCGCGAATGGATGGCGGAAATGGGCCAGCGGGCTAAGGTCAAGGTCGCGGCGATGGGCAAGTTCAAGACCATCGTGCAGATGGTGGCGCTGGGTTGCCTGCTGTATTCAATCACGCCCAACAGCACCCAGCCGGTGGGCACGGGCATCTGGATGGGCAAGGAAGTTTTCATCATTGGCGACTGGCTTTTGGCCATTGCCGCCATCCTCACCCTCTGGTCCGGAGCGCAGTATCTGCACGCTGCGTGGCCAAGTTTGCGAGAGGATGAACAAGCAGCTGTTGACAGTTCGCGTAAGGAAGGTAGAATTCCGCCCCTCACAACGCGGGAATAGCTCAGTTGGTAGAGCGCGACCTTGCCAAGGTCGAGGTCGAGGGTTCGAGTCCCTTTTCCCGCTCCAGTTTCAAGATGAAACCCCGTTCTCGGGGTTTTGTTTTGTAGGACGCTTGAAAACGTCCTGTGATTGCGCCAGTCTCGGCGCAACCGTCACCGGCCTGGTGGCAGAGTGGTCATGTAGCGGCCTGCAAAGCCGCGTACGC
>JBDTZK010000075.1:0-7739 GCA_040005195.1 Pseudoxanthomonas sp. | reverse complement strand
GCCCGCCTGGACGCCGGGGATGTCGGTTACGTCCACCATCGTGGTGTTCATGGTGACCCTGCCCACCACGGGCGCCCGCTGTCCGCGGATCAGCATCGCCCCTTTGTTCGAGTAGGCGCGCCGATAGCCGTCCGAGTAACCCACGGGGATGTTGGCCAGCAACGAATCCCGCTTCAACACGTAGGTGCGGTCATAGCTCACGGTGTCGCCTGCCGGATAGGCCTGGACCGAGGCCACTCGCGACTTGAACGACGCCACGTGCGCGAACGGCGGCTTGGGCGTGCCGCCGTAGCCGTACAGCGCGCCGCCGGGACGCACCATATCCAGGTGCGATTCGGGAATGTGCTGGACGGCGAACGAATTAGCGGCATGCAGGATCACGTCTTCGCGCCGCAACGCGGTGTGGGCGAACAGCCACGCGGCCTGTTCCTTGAAAGCCTCGACACCCGCAAGCACGTCCGCCGGATCTTCCGTCGGGAAATGCGTCATCACGCCGACGATCTGCAGGTGCGCAAGCTGCACCAGCGCCTCCGCGTCGCGCCGGCCCTGCCCGGTGGCCATTTCGACCCCGTTGCGGCCCATGCCGGCCGAGTTGAGCGCCAGGTGTACCCGCAGAATGCGCCCGCGTTTGCGGGCCATCTCGTCGACGGCCTGCGTCGCCACGAGATTGCCCACCAGTTCCTCGACCTTGTAAGGTAATGCGTCCGCGACCTCGTCGAACGTGGCGGCACGCACACGCATCACCCGCCCCTTGAAACCGCAGGCACGCACCATGCGGGCTTCCTCGGTGCTCGCAATGCCGACATACGGCACGCGTGCCTTGATCACGCTGGGCATCACCATGTCGATGCCGATGCCATACGCATCGGCCTTCATGATGGCGCACACCTTGGCACCGCCGGACAAGGCCGCCTGGACGCGCTGCAGGTTGGCCTCGAACACCTCGGTGTCGATCTCGATCCAGGCATTGGGCGCCCCCGCCCTGCGCTTGCCCGGCAGGCCGAGCAAAGGCGCGGACTGCGCGTCAATGGACGCGACCAGGGCGGCCCCCGCAGCCGCCGCGATGAATTGGCGGCGACTGAGGGGCGCGGTGTGGCGGTCTGACATGGTGTCCTCTCCGCCGCCGGTCGCCCGGCGGCTGCATGCGGTTTCAGTTCAAACCAACGACGGCATCACTCGAACTTGTATTCGACCATCAGGTTGAACGAACGGCCACGCGGGTCCGCCACGCGCGGCTCCCATGCAGCGCCCGAGGCGAAGTCGACCTGGTGCGCGGTGAACGGCGGGTCGGTGTTCAGCAGGTTGCGTACCGCGAGGGTGAACTTCGCGTTGTCCAATGCCGCCCAGCTCAGGCTGTAGTTGTAGGTGATGTAATCGTCAACGTCCGGGTTCCAGTTTGGCGGGATGTAGCTGCCGTTGGCGACGCTGACCGGCTCTTCGTCCTTGTAGCCGGCACGATAGATCTGGGTCAGCGTGTGCGCCCAGTCGCCCTTGGCCCAGCTGAGGCTCAAGGTGTGCTTCCACTTCAGCGGCAGGTTGTAGAACTGCACGTATTCGCCTACGCGGTTATCGCTGTAGGGCTCGTTGGCCAGCGGTTTTTCCTTGAAGCTGTCGATGTAGCTGCCGTTGAGGTTGATGTGCCAGCGGCCACCGGCCAGTTCGCCGGTCACGTTGGCTTCCAGTTCCACGCCGCTCATCAGAGTGCCGCCGGAGTTGATGAAGCGGCGATCGATTGCAACCACCTGGCCGCTGCTGTCGCGTATCCAGTTGTCGGCGAACAGGTCGTAGTTGGCGATCAGCGTGGGCAGGTTGGGCGAGCGGATCGTGTTGGTGCGTTCGATCTGCCACCAGTCGAGGCTGATGTTGAAGTTGCCGGTGGGCGCATAGACCAGACCCACGCTTTTCTGCTTCGATTCTTCCGGCTGCAGGTTGGTCTTTCCGCCGGTGATGATGGTCGGCTGGATCACCCCGCAGCCCGCCACCGCCGAGTTGGCGATGCCGCTGGGGCAACTGTCCGGGTCAGCCAGGTCGAGGCCGAAGTAGTCCACTTCATTCACGCCGGCGAACAACTTGGTGAACTCGGGTACTTTGAACCCGGTGCTGTACGCACCGCGGAACGCCAGCGAATCAATCGGCTGCCACTTGAACGAATACTTCGGGTTGGTGGTGCCGCCGAAGGTGTCGTACTCGTCGTGACGTATCGCCAGGGTCATGTCGAATGTCTTGACGATGGGAAGATAGACTTCCGCGTAGACCGCCTTGACGTCGCGGTGCACGCTGTCCAGTTCGCTGGTTTCATCGAACGGCGCCTGGTAGATGGTGTCGTAGTTGAGCGGCAATCCGTTCAGGACCTGCACCCCACCAAACTCGAACTCCTCGCGGCGCGCCTCGATGCCGGTCGCCAGTTGCACTTCGCTGCTCCACAGGCTGAAGCCCAGGCCTCCGCTGAAGCTGGCGTCCAGTGTGGTGACCGTGGACTCGCCGCCGTACAGACTGATGCCGGTGGCAGATGCCGCCTGCAGCGCAGCAACCCCTTGCGGGTTCTGCTGCTGGCCCGGCGCCAGGAACGGGTTCAACAGACCGCTGCCGAGAACCTGGCTCAGCCCCTCAGAAAAATAGTAGCCGCCGGCGAGCGTCGACTCCGCCTTGCTGGAGGCGCGCGACAGGCCCACATCGTAATCCCATGTACCGAGGCTGCCCTCCAGCCCGGCCAGCACACGGTAGGCCTTGGTGGTGGTCTCGATCTGGCGCGGTCCGCAGATCACGCAGCGCCAGCGGTAGGGAATATTGTTGCCATATACCAGGTTGGCCGTGCCGAAGTAGCCGGCCAGCGCGTCATAGATACCGTCGTAGGTTTCCTGCGTATACGCATTCAACGGGTACCACGTGCTCGGGCCGAGCACCGAAGTCGTTGACGCACTGGAAGTGAGCTGCAGGGGTTCGTACTCGCGCCGGGACTCCACGCGCGAGCCCATCGCTTCGGCATAGAACTGGTGGTTGTCGCCAATCTTGAAGGTAGCGCGGCCCAGGAACTGCGCGCTTTCCTGCGGCTGCTGCAACGCTTGCGCAGCCGGATAGTCCCAGGCGCAGGCGTACTTCGAACTGCCGCTGTCCCACAGCCGGTAGTCGTAAGGCCCCATGTTGTCGCCGCCGTTCTCGCAGCCCGCCGCGCCCGGCAGATTCAGGATATTCACGTAGTTCTGGTTGCCGCCGCCGGCCGGGTCGGTCAGCGAACCATTGATGATGCCGCCGGCAGCATTGGTCACCGTCGCGAATGGCGTGCCGCGCGTGTCGGGCGACACGCCGCGATCAGGCTGGAAGCTGTTGGCGAAGTCGCGCTGGCCGCTGCGCAGGATTTCGCTGTTGCGGTAATTGACCGTGCCCCATGCGTTCCAGCGGTCGGTGTCGAGATCGCCAATGCCGCCAAGGATGCTGTAGGTGTAGATGTTGCCGCCGCCTTCCTGGGTCACGTCGAAACCGGCGTTGACGGTGATGCCCTGATAGTCGTTGCGGGTAATGAAATTGATCACGCCGCCGATGGCGTCGGTACCGTACACGGCCGAGGCGCCGTCGCGCAGCACTTCCACGCGATCGATCGCCGCGAACGGAATCGAGTTCAGATCCACCGCCTGGCCGCGCAGGCCATGGCTGGCGACACGGCGGCCGTTGAGCAGCACCAGCGTTGCGTCCGAACCCTGCCCGCGCAGGTTGGCGCCGGAGACGCCGGCGGTGCCACGCAGCTCGCCAAGGTCCATGTCGACGGAGGCCGAGGTCAGGCCGTCGGCACCGTTGCCGGCGATGTTGAGGAACTGCAACAGCTGTTCGGCCGAGGTGATGCCCTGCGCGTCGATTTCCTGCTTCTGGATGATGGTGACCGGCAACGCGGCTTCCACGTCGGTGCGCTTGATGCGCGAACCGGTGACGGTGACCTTCTCGAGTGTGGTGGCCGAGGAATCGGGATCGGCCTGCTGTGCAGCGGCAGGCGCGGCGATCGCGGCCAGCAGGGCTGCGCAGAGGAGATTCAATCGGAAGTCTTGCCGGATACGCATGCTGTCACCTTGAACGGAATGGACGATGGATGGGTGGGATCAAACGTGTTGCGGAAATCGAGGACGAATACTTTCTATGCTTTTTCTTTTGCTTTTTCCACATGAAGGCGAAGCGTCGCGTGGAAACCGCTGGACAGCACAGGGCATGCCACGGTCATCGGGGTTTTCCCGGAGGCTTGCCCGGGGAGCCACCCGGATTTTCGGCCAGGAACAGTTTGCCTATCGCCTCCGCGGTGCTGTACGGCGTCGGGTCGTTGCGGTTGCTCAGCAGGATCACGGTCACATGCTGCTTGGGCCAGCGCACGAGCGTGTTGCGAAAGCCGATGCTTTCGCCGGAATGCCATTGCCGGTCGTCGGCAACGCGCCAGCCGAAGCCGTAGTACGTTGCCTCGGGCGTGTTGGAAACCTGCACCTGATGGGAGAAGGCCAGCGCGCGCGATGCGGCGTTGAGCAGCCGGTCGTCGTAGAGCGCGGCATCCCAGCGCGCCAGGTCATCGATACTGGAATAGACACCGCCATCGCCGAGCACCGCGCTATAAGCATTCTGGTCAGTGCGTTCCCAGCCCTGGCAGGTTTGGCTGTAGCCCCACGCGCGGTGCGGCGCATCCGGGCCGCCGGCCACGTAGGCCAGGCTGTCGTGCATGCCCAGCGGCTGGAAGATGCGGGTGTGCAGGAAATCCGCGAAGCTCAGCCCGGAAGCGCGCTCTACGACCAGCGCCAGCAGCGCGTAGCCGCTGTTGCTGTAGCGGTAGGTGCTGCCGGGCGTGAAGTACAGCCGGTCCTCCTTCTCCAGCAGGGCCAGCACGCCGGCGTCCCTGATCTGCCCTTCATAGGGCGCGGCCATCAGGTCTTCGTAGTCGAGCATCCCGGCGGTATGGCTGAGCAGGTGGCGCAAGGTGATGCCGTCCGCTGCCTTGGGCAGCGACGGCAGCCAGCGCTTTATGGGATCGTCAACGGTGAGTTTCCCGTCCTGCGCCAGCAAGAGGACCGCGGCGGCAGTGAACTGCTTGGTCACCGAAGCCAGCCGGTAGGTCGTCGCCGGCCCCGCCTCGGTGCCGCGCTGCAGGTCGGCACGTCCGTAGCCGCGTCGGACCACCGCCTTGCCGTCCTTCAACACCAGCAGCGAAGCACCCGGCACGTCGCCATCGTAGGACTGCATCAGGCGCTCGAGTTCAGCCTGGATGCCGTGTTCGCCGGGAAGGGTCACGGGCACGTCGTACAGCAGCCCGGGAGTCGGTTCGGAGTCCAGGGTGTAATGCCACCATTCCATCGGATAGTTGCGGAAACCCTGCGACTCCATCGCGTCGCGCAGCAGGCGGCGGTTGTCGCGCTGACTGGAACTGATTCCAGCAGCATCGGTATGGGCGCGGACTCCGAAGAAATCGAAGGCGGTGCCCATGTCCAGCGGTTCGCAACCGGCATCGCTTGCGTCGCAGCGCAGCACGGTGAGATCGGTGGTGGCACCGCGGCTGTGGCCGGATACCGGCGCGATGTATTCGCCGAGCAACTGCGGCTTCTCGAAGCCGGGATAATGCGCGGCCTTGGTGCGCTGGTCGGTAGGGTCGCCCGCCCAACGGATGAAATGCGCCACCGCACGCGCCGGGCGGTAGCAGTCGAACAGGCGTAGCCGCATATGCTGTTTGCGCAGCCCCGAGTCCACTCGCGCCAGCGCCTCGGCAGCCTGTGATTTCAGCCAGCAGCGCGGCGCCTGGTAACCATTGACCGGGGCGCCGACGAAGTTGTCGCTGCTGGCGTAGGCGATCGACTGCGACATGTCCGGCACCAGGCTGCGGATGTCGACCATCCCCGCCTGCTCCATCGTGGTCGCGTCGGACAGGCGCGATGTCTCGCTGGCCAACGCCAGGGTCGATGCCACGCACAACGCAAACGCCAGTGCGAGCCGCCTCATGCCCGGGATTTCCCGCGATGTCCCGCTCAACGCCGACCACGGTGCCGAACGAGTAGCCGTTCGGAGGTATTGCCGGATGCGCATGGCGTGTCCCGCGGTAATCGATTGATGGGACGGTGTCGATGCTGGAATGGCTTCGCCAGAAGCAGGTGGCCCCCGCCCTCCGCATCCGCTCCCCTGCACCTTGCGCCGGCCAGGAAACTGTTCCCGATCCGATGCCCCCGCTCGCATTGCACACCGACGCGTCACGCGGTGGTGGCTGATGTCATGTTGTGTAACACGGCGTTTTTCAAAGTGTCAACGACTTGCCCAATGCCATTCGCCCAGCAGGAAAAGTCACGCCCGGGAAACGCCAGGCCTTCAGCACAGACAGCTGGGCAGCAGCAAAGAAGCCGTAGACGCATTTGAACCAGCCTTTTGCTTCCGCAGCCGACAGCGCGTCCTTCAAGCCGCAGCCATACTTTAGTTTTTCGGGAAACCACCTCACGCAATCCGTGAAGATGCGCCACCTTGCTTCTCGACCCCGGGTGCCTGCGCATTGTCAGCCTGCGCCCATTCCGATAACGTCCCAGCTCCATCGCAGGGCCGGCGATCCAGATGCGCCTACGCCACATCGAAATTTTCCAGGCGTTGCTGCAGGTCGGTACGCTGACCGGCGCGGCAAAGCTGTTGCACGTCTCTCAGCCTGCGGCCACCAAGCTGTTGCAGCAAGCCGAGCGTGAATTGGGTTTCGCGTTGTTCTCGCGCCAGGGCGGGCGCCTGCAACTGAGCGGCGAAGGGGCGCTGCTGCGCGACAAGATCGAGAATATCTCGGACCAGTTGCGCGAGTTGCAAAGACTGTCACTCAGCATCCGCGACTCCGGACACCAGCACCTGCGTGTGGTCAGCACACCGACCCTGGCCAATGCCGTGGTGCCACAGGCCATCAGCCTATTGCGCAGGCAATTCCCCGAAGCTTCGATTGAATTGCTCACCGAGCATTCGCAGGAAATGCAGCGCTCGCTGCTGCTGCGCGAGAACGATGTGGGCCTGACCCTGCAGGAAATGCACCATCCCGGACTGCAGCAGGAAAAACTGCTCCAGGGCCGGTTGATGGCGATCGCACCGGCGGGCTGGTGGAACAAGAGCCAATTGCGTAAACCGCTGCGCCTGGCCGACCTGGCCGGCGTCACGATGATCGGCATCGCCGTACGCGACAGCCTGGGCCGGGCCCTTCGCACCCACCTGCAATATCTGCAACCGGAACCGAAAATCCTGGTCTGGGTGCAGACCTACCAGTTGGCAAAGTCGTTGGTGCTGGACGGCCAGGGGGTGGCGCTGGTGGATCCTTTCACCGCACTCGGCGCCCATGAGGAAGCCCTGCAGGTACGGGCGCTGGAGCCGGCGCTGGAGGTGCCGTTGTACGCGGTCACGCGTACAGGTGAAAGCCTGACCCCGATCCAGCAAAAATTTCTGGATCACGTGCGCACGTTGTCACGGCCATTCATGCCGTAATGACCCGTGACACAGGCGCAGGATAACTAAGGCGCGGTGCTGCCCTGTTGCGGAATCTGGTCCATGCGAATGCGATTGGCGAACAACGAAAACGCCAGCATCCCGGCCAGGCCATTGGCGCGCCGCGCCCAATCCGGCAACCAGCGTGGCGGCTGCAGGACTCCGGATTCGAACAGTGGCGCAAAGGCTTCCACATCGGCCAGGGTCATCTTGCCGGCAAACAGCCAGCGGCACAGGCTCAGGCGATCCTGCTGCAATGCGTGGCGGAAGAAAGTGTGCACGTCGAT
>JBDTZK010000074.1:0-7803 GCA_040005195.1 Pseudoxanthomonas sp. | reverse complement strand
CGAACAACTCTTGAATTCAAGTGACCCTAACTTGCGTGCGTGTGCCGCGGGGGCACACGCAAGTGCAAGCAGGACGGCGGCGGCAATAAGTGGACGCATGGTCTCTCCGTTGGGGCGGATATCAGGAAGCTATGCTGACATGACGCAGGTCAGCCGCGAATGTGACAAAGGGACTGGGTTGCCGGGGATTTGCCAGTGGGCGCCTGCGTTGGCATCTGCCGTCATACCGTCAACCTGTGATGCAGCTCATCGATCTGGTCACGGGACAGGTGCGCGAAACCGGGGTCCATGCTTTGTTTCAGGCCTTTCCGCGCCTGCTGCAGCAACACCAGGGCAGCCGCATCATCACCTCGCAGCGCTGCAAGCGCCGCTTCAGCGAAATGTCGCCGTGACGTATCAACGATCCCGCCACGCGCCTTGGCCAACCAGCGGGTGGCCAAGGCCTCGTCACGGCGATGCAGGGCGGCATGGATCGCCAGTTCGATCGCGATCCGCAGGCGACAACCCAGCGCCTGGCAGGTTGGGCGACACGACGGGCTGAATCTACTTGCTGCTGACGTACTTTTCGCGGCGGATCTGCGGGATCGGCAGGCCATCGGCCTTCAACTGTTCGAAACAGGTGTCGACCATGTTCGGATTGCCGCACAGATAGGCGATGTCGGTGTCTGCATTGGGCGAAAATTCGCCGAGGAACTGCTGCACGTACCCGTGGCGCACGTCGGCATGCGGGTTTTGCGGCAGCTCGCGCGAGAAACAGGGGATGAAGCGGAACTGCGGGTGCTTGTCGGCGAAGGCACGGAAGTCGTCGCCGTACAACAATTCTTCCGGCGTGCGCGCACCGAACAACAGCACCACTTCGATGCCGCGTTCGACGATCAGTTTTTCCAGCTGCGGCAGCATTGCGCGGTAGGGGGTGACGCCGGTGCCGGTGCCGATGAAGAGATACCGCTGGTTGGCATCGCCGGGCATCAGGCAGAAACGGCCGTAAGGTCCGCTGGCATCGAGATGACCGCCTATTTCCAGGCCCTCGAACAGTGAAGTGGCCGAGCCGCCCGCCACGTAACTCACCGCGATTTCCACCGACTCGCCGGGTCCGATGGCGTGGTCGTGGATGGTGGCCAAGGAGTAACTGCGCTTGGTGGCTGTGCCATCGGCGTAGTGGAAATGCACCTGGATGAACTGGCCCGGGATGAAATCCATCGGTTGTCCATCGTCGCGCGAGAAGACGTAATGACCGACGGAGGGCGCCAACATGCGGCGCTCCACCAACTTGAGCGGGAAATGGACGATAGCCAAGGGTCGTAACCGGGACAGTCTGGTGCCGGGATGAACCCGGCGGGACGCCTATAATAAGCGTTTGCATACTCCGGGCGCCTGACTGGCGCCGCAAGGCATCCCATGCGCTCCCCTTCCAGTGAACCCGCCGCACTTTCCGTCACCGACCTGCGCAAGACCTACGACACCGGCGTGCAAGCGCTCAAGGGCGTGTCGTTGCAGGTTGCGCCGGGTGATTTCTTCGCCCTGCTTGGCCCCAATGGCGCGGGCAAGTCCACCCTGATCGGTATCGTCAGCTCGCTGGTGAACAAGACCGCTGGCGAAGTCGAAGTGTTCGGCGTCAACCTGTCGAAGGATCGCGACGCGGCCATGCGCCTGCTGGGCCTGGTGCCGCAGGAATTGAACTTCAACATGTTCGAAAAGCCGCTGGACATCCTGGTCAACTACGCTGGTTTCTACGGGCTGCCCCGCGCCGAGGCGCTGGTACGGGCCGAAGAGGAGCTCAAGCGCGCGCAGTTGTGGGACAAGGCCAACAGCATGTCGCGCACGTTGTCTGGCGGCATGAAGCGCCGGCTGATGATTGCCCGCGCAATGATGACGCGGCCGCGCCTGTTGATCCTCGACGAACCCACCGCAGGTGTGGACATCGAGATCCGGCGTGGCATGTGGAAAACGCTGAATGAAATCAACGCCGCCGGCACCACCATCATCCTGACCACGCATTATCTGGAAGAAGCCGAAAACCTGTGCCGGAACTTGGCGATCATCGATCGCGGCACCATCGTCGAACAAGGCCCGATGCGTGACCTGCTGGCAAAGCTCGATGTGGAAGGTTTCATCTTCGATGTCGATGGTGAACTTCCAGAATCGTTGCCGGCCATCGAAGGCACTACGCTGGTCGCCGCAGATCACCACACCCTTGAGTTGGACATGCCGCGCGCGATGGACCTCAACCGTGTGTTTGCCGCCTTGAGCGAGGCGAGCATCCGCGTGCGTTCGATGCGCACCAAGAGCAACCGGCTTGAAGAACTGTTTGTGCGCCTGACGGGCGATGAAGCAGCGGCCAAGCGCGAGCAGGCAGCATAGGATTCTCCTCCCTTGCGAACCAGGGAGGGGGTAACACACACGCGCCACAAGATTACCGGGAAGACCAGATGAACCAGGCCGCCATGACCACCCCCCTGCAGAAAAACTTCGTCGCACTGGGCACCATCGTGCGCCGGGAAATCATGCGCATCCTGCGCATCTGGGGCCAGACGCTGGTGCCACCGGCGATCACCATGACCCTGTACTTCCTGATCTTCGGCGGCCTGATCGGCTCACGCATCGGCGACATGGGTGGCTATACCTACATGGAGTTCATCGTGCCGGGGCTGGTGATGATGAGCGTCATCCAGAACAGCTACGGCAATATCTCGTCCAGCTTCTTTGGCGCCAAGTTCGGCCGCCACATCGAGGAGTTGCTGGTCAGCCCGATGCCCAACTGGGTCATTCTGGGCGGCTACGTGGCCGGCGCGGTGTTGCGTGGACTGCTGGTCGGCGCCATGGTGTTGATGATCGCGATGTGCTTCACCAAGGTGCGTATTCCGCATCCTTTCATCACCCTGACCACCGTGATACTGGGCGCGACCATCTTCTCCCTGGCCGGCTTCATCAACGCGGTGTATGCGAAGAAGTTCGACGACGTGGCCATCGTGCCCACCTTCATCCTTACGCCGCTGACCTACCTGGGTGGCGTGTTCTACTCGGTGAAGTTGCTGCCACCGTGGGCTGAGGCTGCCACACACGCCAATCCCATCTTCTACATGGTCAACGCATTCCGTTACGGCCTGCTGGGCACCAGCGACGTGCCGGTGTGGGTGGCGTATGCCTTGATGCTGGCCTTCGTGGTCGGGCTGGGCACGCTGGGCCTGTGGTTGCTGAAGCGCGGCGTGGGTTTGCGCAGCTGAGTGCTTTGTAGCGCCGGGCTTGCCCGGCTGGTTGCAGTGGAGTAGTGGAGCAAGCCCCGCTCTACGAAACTCATGAAGCGAAAGCAGCCAGGTCAACCCGGTTTACAAAAAAGAAGAGGCTTACACGATGCGGATTCTGGTATTGGGTGCCGGCGGCACTGGCGGTTACTTCGGCGGACGCCTGGCGCAATCCGGTGCAGACATCACTTTTCTGGTGAGGCCTGCGCGGGCGCAGCAGCTGCAGCAACATGGCCTGCAGATTCGCAGCCCTTTGGGTGATGCGGATTTACGCGTTGACCATGTCGTTGCGGAAAACCTTGAAGCCCTGGCGAAGCAAAATCCTTTCGACCTGGTCTTGCTCAGCTGCAAGGCCTACGACCTGCACAGCGCACTCGATGCCATTGCCCCGGCAATGGGTCCGCAGACCACGCTCATGCCCATCCTCAACGGCCTGCTGCATTACGCCGAACTGGAGGCGCGCTTCGGTCGCGAATGCGTACTCGGCGGCCTGTGTTTCATCAGCGCCACCAAGGGTCCGGGTGGTGAAGTGATGCATCTTGGCAAGCCGGCCTCGATCACCTTTGGTGAGCGCGGTGGCGGCGCCGACAGCGCGCGCGTGCAGGCCTTGGCCGTGCTGTGCCAGCAAGCGGATCTTGATCATCTGGCCTCGGCGGACATCGACCAGCAGCTGTGGATCAAATACAGCTTCCTCACCACGTTGGCCGCCGGAACCTGTCTGATGCGCGGCAGCGTTGGCACGATCATCGCAGGCGAAGGCGGCACTGACTTCATGCGGGCGCTGTATGCCGAATGCGTGGCGGTCGCCGCCGCTTCGGGTGAACCGATCCCGGAAACGGCACAGGCCACGGCGCTCACCACCTTGCTGCAGGCAGACTCGCCGGTGAAAGCCTCAATGCTGCGCGACCTGGAAGCAGGCCAGCGCGTGGAAGCGGCACATATCGTGGGCGACATGTGGCATCGCGCGCAGGCGGCACAGCTGGCCGTGCCCTTGTTGGCCACGGCGTGGTGCCACCTGCAGGCCTACGAGGCGCAACGCGAAAGTCACTGACGCGTTGCCTCCTTCGCATCCACGTTACACGCCGCAGACGATGCTCGGCCGACCCCCATCGCGGAGCCGAGCATGAAGCCACTGGAAAAGATCTTCATCGCCGGCCACCTGGTGATCATCGCGCTGTTCTTCATCTGTGCCGTCGCGCTGATGGTGCTGGCGGCTACCGATCTCTGGCAAGGTATGTTCTCGACCGAGATCGAGGACATCCGTGGCCGCTTCGACAGCCTCCTCGAAAGCATCGGCATGCTGACCTTCGGGCTGGTCGCTCTGGGGCTGTCGCAGACCATCTTCGAGGAAGAAATACTGCGTGACGTCAAAGTCAGTGGTCCCACCCGCGTGCGCCGCTATCTGTCCCGCTTCCTGGTGGTGATTGTGGTGGCGCTGGCCATCGAGACGCTGGTGGCCACTTTCGAGATCATGCATCGCGACCCGACCCAGCTGCCTTACGTGGCGGCCATCGGCGGTTCGGCCGCCTTGTTACTGGTGGCGTGGGCGGTCTTCGTCCACCTCAACCGCAGTGCCGAGGAACTTGAACCCGAAGCCATGGAAAAGGCCAAGCAGGAAGACCGCGACGTCAGTTAGGCCGATACAGGCGCCTTCTTGTGCAGGCGCTTCGAGAACCAGTCACCCAGGTCTTCGACCACGGTAAATGCGGCGGGGATCACGATCAGGCTCAGTAGCGTGGAGGTGATCAGCCCACCGATCACCGCGATCGCCATCGGCGCGCGGAAGCTGGAATCGCCCGCCCAACCGAGTGCAATGGGCATCATGCCGGCTCCCATCGCCAGCGTGGTCATGATCACTGGCTGCGCGCGCTTGCGGCAGGCGTCTACCAGTGCGTCGTGCTGGCTCAGCCCGTGTTCGTCCTCGGCAATCACCGCGTAGTCGACCAGCAGGATGGAATTCTTGCTGGCGATGCCGATCAGCATCAGCAGGCCGATCAGTGCCGGCAGTGACAGCAGGTTCTGGGTAAGCAGCAAGGCACCGAATGCCCCGCCCGCACACAGCGGTACGGCGGTGAGGATGGTAAGTGGCATCAGTGCATGGTTGAACAGCAACAGCAGCACCATGTAGATGCACACCAGGCCCGCGCCCATGGCGATCACGAAGCCCAGGAACAGTTCCACGAAGACTTCGGCATCGCCGGTGTTGAGGAAGCTCACGCCATCGGGCAGTTTCTTCAACGACGGCAAGGCCTGTACTTCTTTCATTACGTCACCCAGCGGTCGCCCGTTGAGTTCGGCAGTAAAGGTGACGTTGCGCTGGCGCTGGTAGCGCGAGATCTGCGAAGGTCCGCTGCCGTCGCGGATGTCGGCAACGGCGGCCAAGGGCACCGGACCGTTCTTGCCACGCACGCGCAATTGACCGATCAGCGCCGGTTGCGACAGCGCGGCTTCGGCGAAGCCCACGCGGATGGGAATCTGTCGCTCGGGCAGGTTCAACTTGGCCAGGCGCTGCACGTAATCGCCAGAGGTTGCGATGCGCGCGGCGTCGGCGATGTCGGCGGTGGCAACGCCCAGATCCGCGGCGCGCGCCGAATCCGGCGTGATCACAATCTCCGGTCGCAGCAAGGAGGCGCTGGACGTGACGCTGCCCAGCCCTTTCAAGGTGCGCAGGTCGCGATCCAGTGCAGCGGACGCTTCCTGCAGGCGCACGGGATCGTCGCCGGCCAGGACCAGTTGCATCAGTTCGCCCGGTTCGGAACTGAGATAGCTCACGCGCACGCCGGGCAGCTCGGCCAGGCGGGTGCGCGCCAGGCGTTCAAGTGCCTTCTGGTCACGGTCGCGGTCATCGGCCTGGCCCCAGTCCAGGATCAGCGTCGACTTGCGCGGCTCGCCCACGCCCGCTTTGCCCGGGTCGCCCAGGTCGAGCACGCTGCCGACAGTGGTGTAGACCTGTTTCAGTTCGGGAATGTCCTTCAGCAATCCGCGTGCGCGTTCGCTCAGCGCAGTGGTTTGCTGCAGCGTCGTGCCCGGTGGCAGTTCCAGGTTGAGGTTGCTGCGGCCCAGGTCGGAGAAGGGAATGAAAGTCGTTGGAATCAGCAGCACGATGGTCAGCGACGCAACGAACAGTCCGGTGGCGATCCACAGCGTGCGCGCGCGGTGGCGCAATGCGGCGTCGACCCACCCCAGGTACCAGGTCATCAAACGGGTTTCGCTATGCGTTTCGGGCTGCGCCTTCAGCACGTAGGCCGCCATCATCGGCGTCAGCAGGCGCGCGACCAGCAGCGAAAACAGCACGGCGGTGGCTGCGGTCCAGCCGAATTCGCGGAAGAACTTTCCGGCAATGCCGGGCATGAAGGCCACGGGTACGAATACTGCCGCCAGGGTCAGCGACGTCGCGATGACGGCAGTGCCGATTTCTGCGGCGGCATCGCGTGCGGCTTCCAGCGGCGGCTTGCCCATGCGCAGATGGCGCACGATGTTCTCGATCTCCACGATGGCATCATCGACCAGGATGCCGACCACCACGCTCAGCGCGAGCAGGGTAATGATGTTGAGGCTGAAGCCGAACCAGTACATCACCGCAAACGTCGGAATGATCGACAGCGGCAGCGCCACTGCCGATACCCACGTTGCCCGCCAGTCGCGCAGGAACAGCCACACCACCAGCAACGCCAGCAACGCACCTTCCCACAGCATGGTCATCGATGATTCGTAGGAACGCAGGGTCTCGTCGATCACCGTGGTGACCAGTTTGAACTCGACGCCGGGATGCTGGGTCTTCAGCGTGGTCAGCGCCTGTTCCACACCGTCTGCCACTTCCACCTCGCTGGAACCGCGCGTGCGTGACAACGAAAACGCAACCACCGGCTTTCCATCCAGCAGCGCGATCTGTGAAGGATCGGCAGCACCATCGACCACCTTGGCCACCGCTGACAGCCGCACCGCGCGGCCATCCGGCAGGCTGATGGAGTAGTCGCGCAATGCATTGACGTCGGCGATGGTGCCGACGGTGCGGATGACCTGCTGGTTGCCATCGAGTTCGGCCTTGCCGCCGGCGCGCTCCACCTGGATGCGCGCCAGTTGCTGCGACACGTCGCCCGCGGTTACCCCGAACGCCTGCAGCGCGTTCGGATCCAGATCCACGCGCACCTGGCGTTCCACGCCGCCGACACGTTTGACCACGGCGACGCCGGGCACGCCGTACATGGCCTTGCTGATTTCACGGTCGACGAACCAGCTCAGCTCATCCGGTGACAGTGACGGCGCGACCACGGCATAGGTCATCAGCGAGCCGCCGATATCCACCTTCGACACCACCGGTTCCTGGATGTCCTGGGGCAGGTCGGTGCGGATGCGGGTCACTGCATCGCGCGTGTCGTCGAGCGCGGTGGCGAGGTCGGTGTTGAGCACGAACTCGATGGTGGTGATGCTGACGCCTTCGTTGACCGAAGACATCACCCGCTTGATGTTGGGAATGGTCGCCACCGAATCCTCAACCCGGCGAGTAACTTCGGTTTCCAGCTGGCTCGGCGATGCGCCCGGCTGGGTGATGGTGACCGTG
>JBDTZK010000073.1:0-7806 GCA_040005195.1 Pseudoxanthomonas sp. | reverse complement strand
TAGCGCAGGCGAAGAAGTGCCCTGGCGGTCCGCTGTCGAACGCTCTATCGCATGCCACATGAACCACCTATCAACACACTGAATTACTGAGCGCTCTTCGTGAACACGATGAAGCGAAGATGAAAATCCGATCCAATAAACATCATCTGCGGGCGTGCATTCATGCGCGAATGGCTACCTTGTGCGCCGCCCACTCCCCGGGCGAATCCAACAAAAAGCATGAGGAGAACCACATGGTTTCACTTAATAAATTGAGCATTGCCCTTATTTCTGCAATCGCCTTTGCACCAGCGGCTTTCGCACAGGACATGGCCAGCGACGCAGGCAGCACGGATACCGCTTCCGGCAAGCGCATCGCCATCGTCGGCGGCGGCGCGATCCTGAAGCCCGACTCCAATCCTGCAGCCGGCCTGGATATCGATGGCGCTACCGCACCAACGCTCAGTGCCAGCTGGTACGTCAATGACAACGTCGCCATCGAGTTGTGGGGCGCCGCGGACAAGTTCAACCACCGCGTACTTGGGCCTGCCGGCAAGATCGGTACGGTCGAACAGCAGCCGATCGCGTTGAGCGGCCAGTATCACTTCCGTGATGCGGATGCGGTCATGCGCCCGTTCGTGGGCCTGGGCTACTACGAATCCAATTTCAGCAATGAAGACATCTCCGGTGGCGGACCGCACGTAGGCCTGGATACGGCCAAGGGCGCCATCGCCACCGCTGGCATGGACTTCAATATCAACAGCCGCTGGTTCGCGCGCACCGACGTGCGTTACATGAAGGGCGACGCGGACGTGAACGTGGCCGGCGTGGGCACGGGTGACCAGTTGAAGCTGGATCCTTGGACCGTGGGCGTGGGTCTGGGCGCGCGCTTCTGATTGCGCACGCCTCCGTATAACGGCTGGCATTCATGCGCCGGGATCCACCACGCGTGACCCCAGTGCCTGTGCAATCCATCGCGCGGCTCTGGTAGTCAACGGCAGGCCTGTCACAGGCCTGCCGTTTTTTGTATTGCGCTCACCCGTTCTTAGCGTGGCAGTGGTTAGCGTGAGCCCTCTTTCCTGCAACAGGTATCGCCATGCCCACCGTCAGATTGCGTGTCACCGGCAACGAGTACGCCGCCTCCGAATTGATGCACGCGCTGGAAGCGATAGAGGGCATCGAGCATGTCGAAGAAGTCGCTGACCTGATGCCGCACATGGATGATGAGGATTCCAGCTCGGCCGGCCTGCCCGATGACGCATCCCCGGGCCTGCACAACATCGAGATCGAAGCACCCAACGACGAAGCCGTACGCCGTATCCATGCAGTGGTTGAAGCGGTGGCCGTACGTACCGAAAGCGCGATCGAGATCGTCGAAGAGTTCTAGTCAACAAGCGGTCTAGTAAATTTGCGGCGTGCGCGGCAACCGTCGCCGCACGCCCCAGGTGTAGCTCAGGTAATAGCCGATGAGCAGCCCTGCGACGGCGAAAAGGCTGGCATGGTCCAGTACCGGGATCATCGCCAGCGCTTCAACTCCCTTCCAGTAGCGCCACATTTCCACGAAACCCATCGCGATGCGTGCAGCCACCAACAGTGTGAGCAACAGCACCAGCCAGGTGTTGGGCGTATAGAACAGACCCTCCGGGGTCCTTTCGAAATGGCTCAGCCACAATCCCGCGACTCCCATGACTAGACCAATACCCAGTCCTGCCGCCGCATAACCCAATGCGCCAGGCCACCAGATACTGGTCAGCGCCATGCTCGCCATGAACACGGCCGCTGATACCAGCAACACCCAGGCATTGAGTTTCACCAGCCACGGCCAGGCCTTGCGTCGCGATTTGCCAAAGCGATAGCGCTGCCACAGGGAAAACGGCAGCAACACCAGCCACAGTGCCAGCAGTACCAGCACCACCAGCGGAAGGATCAGCAACGGCATCAGGGGTGCTCGCTTTCCATGGGGATTTTCTCGCGACGCAGCAGATAGATGCCGCTGACCACGATGATGCCGGCACCGACCCAGGTCACGCCATCGGGCAACACGCCCCATAGCGCCAGGTCCAGGCTGACGCCCCATACCAGGGCGCTGTATTCAAACGGGGCGATCAAGGAGGCTTCACCACGGCGGAAGGCCTCGGTCAGCGCCACCTGCGCCAACGAACCGGCCACTCCCACGCCCGCAATGACCCACAGATCAGTCGCCCGCAATGGCAGCCAATGCGGCGCGGCCATGACCCCCGCACCCAGGGACAGCAGCACGATGAACCACAACACCATCGCCTGCACGCTGTCGCGCTGCGCCAGCAGGCGCACGGTGATGGCGCTGGCCGCGTAGCAGACCGCCGCCAGCAGGACTGCCAGGCCTCCCAAAGTGGCCATGCCCTGACCGGTGGGACGCAGCACCACCAACACGCCGATCAGACCGATCATAATCGCCACCCATCGCCGCGGTCCCACCCGCTCGCCCAGCAACGGTCCGGCCATGGCGGTCACCAGCATCGGTGCAACAAAGGTGATGGCGTAAGCGGTCGACAATGGCATGGTGCGCAGGCCGTAGACAAAGCCGAACATCATGCCGATGCCAAGCACCCCACGTAAGAAGTGCAGCGGCCAATGCACCCGCCATAACGTGCCGGGTTTGGCGGTCCACAACACCCACCCCAGCACCAGCGGCAGCGATGCAAGCCCGCGCAGGGCAGCGACCTGCAATGGCGGATAGTGCGGCGACAACAGCTTCAAGCCTGCATCCATCAACGCGAACAGCGCGATGGCTAGCAACATCAGGCCGATGGCGGGCAAGTGGGGCGAACGGGAATCCATGCCCTATTATCGCCTTGGGGTCGGCGTAGCGCTGATGCTGACTGCCGAATTCAGCATTTTTAGCCTATCGCAATGCGGAATGGTTCCGCCCACATAAGGCGGTGCGGACCCGGCTTGCGTTAACCTAGCCAACCTGACCGCCACACGTGCGCTGACATGCCCTCATTCGACGTCATTTCCGAAGTCAACACCCACGAACTCACCAACGCCGTGGACCAGGCCAGCCGCGAGCTGACCACCCGCTTCGACTTCAAGGGCGTGGACGCGAAATTCGTCCTCGATGACAACGTCATCAGCCAGTCGGCGCCCAGCGATTTCCAGCTCAAGCAGATGTCCGACATCCTGCGTGCGCGACTGATCGCGCGGGGCATCGATGCGCGCTGTCTTGAGGAAGGCGAGGTGGAAACCAACCTCGCCGGTGCGCGCCAGAAGATCACCGTGAAGCAGGGTATCGAACAGAAGATCGCCAAGAAGATCGCGGCTACGCTGAAAGAGGCCAAGCTCAAGGTCGAGAGCCAGATCAACGGTGACAAGCTGCGCATCAACGGCAAGAAGCGCGACGATCTGCAGGACGCGATGGCACTGTTGAAGCAATCCGATTTCGAGCTTCCGCTGCAGTTCGACAACTTCCGCGACTGACTTCCGATCTTGGACGCCCCCGACACCAGCGATCCGATCAGCGACACCCGCCTGTGGCTGGAGCGTGCGGTGATCGGACTGAACCTGTGCCCGTTTGCCAAGGCCGTGACCGTCAAGCAGCAAGTGAGGTTTGTGCTGAGCGATGCCAGCACGCCCGAGGCGTTGCTGGAACAGCTGGCCGAAGAACTGCTGCTGCTTCGCGACACACACGCCGATGAGATCGACACTACGCTGATCGTGCACCCCGACGTGCTGCAGGACTTCCTGGACTACAACGACTTCCTGGACAACGCCGATGCCGCGGTCGAGGCGCTGGACCTGGAAGGCGTGCTGCAGGTCGCCAGCTTCCATCCCGCTTACCAGTTCGCCGGCACTGCGCTGGACGACATCGGCAACTACACCAATCGCGCGCCCTACCCCACCCTGCACCTGCTGCGCGAGGACAGCGTCAGCCGCGCAGTGGAGGCCTTCCCGGATGCAGACCAGATCGTGGACCGCAACGTGGAAACACTGGACAGGTTGGGCATCGACGGCTGGCGCAAGCTGTTCGCCACGCATTAACAGCAATATCCAGAGACCATGAAGGCGCTTTTGCTGTTGCCCCCTCCCTTGCCAAGCACGGGAGGGGACGTTCCCATGCTGCACGCTGCGCTGGGGCGACTTACGTTGCTTCTACGACCGACAAAGCACTCGAATTTTCCATGCCCAGAAAAGACGCAATGAGTGGACGCGCCTCGCTAATGGACGAAACCACCGTGGCCAGGGACTGACTTCGCGGCGAGGCCGGAACCAGATCCGGTATCTGGATCACGCGAATGCCTGCGGCCGATGCGGCACGTACGCCGAACTCCGAATCTTCCAGCGCGATGCATTCGCCAGGTGCAATGCCAAGGCGTTCGGCTGCCAACAGATATAGATCGGGTGCAGGCTTGGCGTGCGCAACATCGCTGCTGGTGACCACGTGTTCAAAGTACCGGTCGATTCCACTACGCGCCAGTTTGATCCGCGCACGTTCGCCGCGTGTCGACGTGGCGACCGCCATGGGCACGCCCAGATCGAAAAGGTATTGCAGCAGTTCGCGGACGCCAGGCTTTAGTGGCAAACCGCCTTCCACCAATCGGTCGTACCGGACCTTGCATGCCTGCGTGAGGCGTTCGGCATGCTCCACGCCAAATGCTGCGTTCAACAGTCCGGCGCAACCGGCCTCGTGCAGGCCCACCATCGACAGCCATATCGTTTCGTCCACCTCCAGCGACTGCGCGGCGGCAGTATCGCGCCAGCATTCGAGCACCGCACGCTCACTGTCGATCAGCAGGCCGTCCATGTCGAAGATCACGCCGCGCGCAGTCATGCGTTGAACAGCTTCAATTTCCCGGCGTCATCGAGTTTTCGCCATTCGCCTGAGGGCAGATCGTCCAGGCCGAGGCCACCAATGCGGCTGCGATGCAACGATGCAACATGATTGCCGACCGCCGCAAACATGCGCCGCGCCTGGTGGTAGCGCCCTTCGTGCAGGGTCAGGCGTACCTGGCGTGCGTCGACGACTTCCAGGTCTGCGGGCAGCAACGGCGTCTGCTCCGATTCCAGCATCAGCGTGCCGCTGGCGAACAGTGCCGTTTCATCCCCGCGCAGATCGTTTGCAAGCGTGGCTTCATACACCTTCGACAGCTTCGACCTGGGCGAAGAGATCCGGTGCAACAAGGCACCGTCGTCGGTGAACAGCAGCAGGCCGCTGGTGTCGCGGTCCAGGCGGCCTACACTGGACAGCAGCGGCGAACGCAAACGGTAACGCGGTGGCAGCAAGTCGTAGACGATGCGGCCCGGATCCTTGGTGGAGCACGTGTAGCCCACCGGCTTGTGCAGCATCAGCAACATGCCTTGGGGCGGGTCCAGCGGTTCACCGTCGACGCGGATGTCGTCGTGATCCAACGGATCATCGGCGTACATCACCTCACCGCTGGCATCGGTGATGAGGCCCTCGCGAAACATCAGCGTCACCTGCTTGCGACTGCCGTAGCCCAGGTTGGCGAGATGCTTGACCAGTTTCATCGGGCAGGCTTGCCGGACCGTGTGGAAGGAATCGCCTTGACCGCTTCAATGACCTTGAAGCCGTCGCGCTCACCGACAATGCGCACCTGGCCAAAGCTGGCATTCAAGACCGCCTCGTACGGCAGGTGACGATTGGCCACCAGGAACAGCCTGCCGCCTGGCTTCAAGGATTCCGCTGCCACCGCGATGAAGCGGCGTCCAATGTCGGGACGATCGGCGCGGCTCTGCGTATGGAACGGCGGGTTGCTGACGATGAAGTCGTACAGGTCGGGTATGCCCTGGGTGACGTCGTGCCAGCGGTAGTCAATTGCGGCCTTGGCTTCGAAGCCCGCAAGGTTGTGCCGCGCCAGATCGAGGGCACGCGCCTCGGCTTCGTACAGGTCAATCGAGACGACCTTGTCGCTGTTCGCCAACAACTCAGCTGACAGATAACCATAGCCGGCACCGAGGTCGGCACCCCTGCCAGCCAGATCCGCGGGCAGGTGCTCGACCAGCAAGGCGGAAGCCGGGTCGATGCGGTCCCACGCGAACACGCCCGGGCGACTGCGGAAGCGCCCCTCCAGGATCGGTCGCGGCGCATCCAGCTGGTTCCAGTTTGAAAGCAGCGCGGCGTCGTGCATGCCGCCCAACGGCTTGCTCCAGAACACGCGGCAGTGGTTCTTGGTCAGGCTGCCGCCCAATCCCGCGAGCTGCTTGAGATCGGCTTCGCCCGACTTGGCGCCTTCATTGTTGGTGATGCTGGCCACTACCACGCCCCCTGGCGCGCACAACGAAAGCGCGCGCGCAAACAAAGCACGCGCTTCCTCACGCTGGCGCGGCGGCAATACCAGCACCAGCGGATAGCGCGCTTCTGTTGCGGAGGCATCAGCGACGACCTGCAGGCCACCACGCTCCAGTTCATCGGCAAACGGTTTGTAGCTCTGCTCGCACACCAGTTGCGTCAGTGGAAATTGCCGCATCGCCGCGCCTTCACGCGCCCGCAGGAACAGCACCTCGCCTGCAGGCCAGGCAAGCAAGCGATTGGAGAAAGGCAGAAACAGGGAATCGAGTGCGGGATCGGAGATGCTGGCGGCCAAGTGGCTTCACCGGAAAGGAGCAGGCGGCAATTCTACCCGGGTGGGCTTGCCGCCTATTACAAGCCCGCGCTGGAGCATGCACACCGGGCGCCGCAGGAGCGACGTGAGTCGCGATAAGGCTTGAACGATATCCGTCGCGACCCATGCCACTCCTGCGCCAGCGAAAACGTCAGCTCTGCAACTCGCGCAGGGTCACCGAGGGCGGTGCATCCAGCACACGGCGGGTCGCGAACAGGCCTGCGACCAGCGCCGCCAACATGCCCAGCGCGCCACCGATCACGGCCAGCGACACATTCGCTTTCCACGGCAGGTCGAACACCTGGGTGGCGATGACGCCCGACAGCACCGACGCCGCGATGGCGGCCACCAGGCCGGACAACAAGCCGATCGCGGCGAACTCCGAGGCCTGCGCCAGACGCAATTGACGACGACTACCACCGAGCACGCGCATCACCCCGCCTTCCAGCAAGCGCTCATCCTGGCTGGCACTGACCGCCGCCAGCAACACGAGCACGCCCGCTGCAAGCGAGAACCAGAACACCACCTGCACCACCGTCGACACCTGGTCAGCGGTGCTGCGCACCTGCTTCAGTACCGCATCGACGTCGATCACCGACAGATTGGGGAAGCGCTCCACCAACTGCGCAGTGAAACGCTTCTGTTCCGGGGGCACGCTGACCGCGGTGATGTAGCTGGCGGGATAGCCCTGCATCGAGCCGGGTGAGGCGATGACGAAGAAATTGGGCCGGAAGCTTTCCCAATCCACGCTGCGCAGGCTGGTGATCCTGCCTGCGAAGGGTTGGCCGGCAATATCGAAGGCGATGCGATCACCCACTTTCCAGCCCAGCTGTTCGGCGAAGCGCTCTTCCACTGAAAGCTCTGGCGTGGCCGGCGTGCGATCGTTCCAGAATTTTCCCGCCGTGACTTTGTTGTCGTCGCGCAGGGTGGCAGCTACCGACAGGTTGAATTCGCGTTCGGCGCGCCGTTTGGCCTCCTGGTCATCGGCATAGTCGGCGCCGCTGCTGGGTTTACCGTTGAGCGAAACCAGGCGGCCACGGATCATCGGGTACAGCGTGGGCGCGGCGATCTTCTGTTCGGCCATAAATGCGTTGACGTCGGCCTGCTGGTCTTCCTGCACATTGATGATGAAGCGATTGGGTGCGTTCTCGGCCAGCGACAACTGCCAGCGATCCAGCAGATCGGTGCGCACGAAAGTCAGCAGCAACAAAGCCATCAGGCCCAG
>JBDTZK010000072.1:0-7864 GCA_040005195.1 Pseudoxanthomonas sp. | reverse complement strand
GGCATCGAATGCCAGGCCCGGAATACGTACAGGCTGGCATCCACCAGGTAGAGCGATGGTTTGGGTACGGGCGGGTCCAGCACGTCAGGCATGCGGATGCCAGTCGTCCAGCAACGACTGCGCATCAGGGCGCTCACGATCGGGCACCTCGATTTTTGGCGTGCCGATGTGGATGAAGCCCGCGACCTTCTCGTTGGCCTGCAGGCCCAACACCTTGTCCACGACTTCGTCGTAAGCCGCCCAGCCGGTCAGCCACTGCGCGCCGAACCCGAGTGCCTGCGCTGATTGCAGCAGGGCAAAACAGACACAGCCGGCGGTCAGCAACTGCTCCTGCTCCGGTACCTTGTGGCCGGGCGTCAACCGCGCGATCACGGTGATGATCAACGGCGCATGCGAAAAACGCGCGCGGTCCTTTTCCACGGTCGCGCTGGCGGCGTGCGGATCGCGTTGCAGTGTCCGCGATGCCAGAACTTCGCCCAGGGCCTGCCGATCCTCGCCCTGGATGCGCAGGAAACGGAACGGCACCAGTTTGCCGTGGTCAGGAACGCGCACCGCAGCCTGCAGCATGCGGTCCAGTGTGCTGTCATCGGGCCCCGGCGCCTGCAGCTGTTTTGAAGGCACCGAACGTCGGGATTGCAATATCGAAAGAAGATCTTGACTGCTCATGCGTCTCACATTGGGGTCAAAGGTGGTCACGATGCGGTTGTGACTGGCTGCAAATTACGGCACGCTCGGCTGGGTCACAACGCATTGGCGATGAGCTGCCTAGTGTAACGCCGCCCGTTTCTTCCTTATCCAGGCCCCTTTACAGATGGAGCAGTCGCCACCGGGCAGTACCGTCGCCAACCCGCGCCTACTGGGATTGATGAGGGAAACGGTATTGCCGCCCTTGCTCGATGCCTTCGCCGACGTGGTGGACGGTCTGCGTGAGCCGTTGCTCGAACGCGGCGGACGCCAAGGCGGAGACCTGAGCCCTCTGATAGAAGGGCTCTATCTGTTGCGCCAGCAGCGCGACGTGGTGCTGGGCGCGTATCGCATTCATCTGGTGAAGGCCTGGCAATTGCTGGAGTCGGGTGCCCCGTTCTCATCGCAGCTGGCGTTCGACAGCAGGACCTCGAAAGTGGACCTGGTGGACCACGACGAGCTGGAAGTGCAGTTGGCCATCCATCACCTTGCCGGCGCATTGACACGGGAATGGCAGGCCGAACTGCTGGCGCTGAACAATTACCTGGCCTGGGTGGATCCGGGCCTGCGCATGGCCGCCGACAGTAATCCCTTCTCTCCGGCGCAGATTGCCATGGCGGTCTACGAAGGCTTCAACGCGATAGCGCTGCCTGGCCCCATGCGGATCAGTTCGGTCGTCTGTTGCGAACACGATCTGGTTGAACTTGTCGGGCCCATCTATGAATCGGTCTACAACGTCCTGACCCAGCAATTCGGCGCGCCCGACAGCGGCTCGACGCAGGGACGCCAGGCGCACATTCCGAGCACTGAAAACGAATTGATTGAGCCCGAGCCCGACTGGCTTTCGAAATTTTTCGTGGAATGGGAGGGGCCGGGTCGTGCTGCAGACCCTTCCGCAGCCGCGCCAGCCAACAGTGGGCGGGCAGGGCTGCAGGACATCACCGCCAGCACCTTGCCCCAGGCGCTGCATCAACTGCTGGAACAGTCCCGATTCGCGCGGGAACAGGTCCAGGGTCGCAATCCATCGCAGGCTGGGCCGCGCAATACGCTCTCGCAACGCGAACTTATTTCCATCCTGACCTTGTTGCAGATTGCACCCGACACCGCCATCGCCGCGATGGTGCAGGCGGAGGGTCCACTACTGCCGCGTCTGAAAAAGCAGATGTTCCAGACCGCCAGCCAGCTGGGCGTGGAAGCAGGCGCGGTGAAACTGTCGGCGTCGGACGAGAACATCGTCGACCTGATCGGCATGTTGTTCCAGGTGATGTTCGACGAATGCGAACTCAGCGCAGCGCAACGGGAAGTGATGGGCAAGCTGATTGCGCCGATGACCAAGGTGGCCTTGCAGGATCGCCAGCTGTTCCTGCAATCCACCCATCCCGCACGCCGCCTGCTGAATGTGCTGACTGAAGCGTGCGAAGGCAACCGGGGTGAATCGGTGGAGGAACGCGAGCTTCTGGAAAAGGTGGAAGCGACAGTGGGTCGGTTGACCCTGGAGTTCGACGAAAGCCAGGCGGTGTTCCGTACGCTGCGTGGCGACTTCAATGCCTACTACGCCGAGTACAAGCGTCATGCCGAGCTTGCCGAACGCGAGGTGGCCGAGCGTCAACGGCTTGAGGACGCACTGGAGCGGGCCCGCAACACTTTGCAATCCAGACTGGACCACCACACAAGCCTGCCGAAACCGGTGCGCGGCATCCTGCAGGCGGGCTGGGTGGCGCATGCTTCAGTACTGGAAGCCGGTGGTCGCGGGCATACCGCGTTGATGCAGCTTGACGGATTGCTGCAGGCGCTGGACACCGCACAATCCGGCAGCGGAGCCAGTAGCAGCTGCTGGGAGCCGGTGGCCGACTGGCTGCAGCCGGTGTGGATGTCAATGGGCAAGCTGCGGCCCGAGATCGCCGAGGCACGCACTTCATTGATCGAAACCCTGCGCGTGCTAGCAAGCCAGCCGGCCATCCAGTCCGTGGCCCAGGCTGACGTGGAGCCGGAGCCTGCACTTGTCGACGTGCACGCTTCCCACGTGATCGGGCCACTGAGCCGGGAAGAGCTTCAGGACGCCGTGGATTTCGACAACGTCACCGCCGACTACTTCAGTCGTCTGCCCGTCGGCACGTGGTTGGACTTCATTGATCGTGACAACCGGGTGCAAGCGGGCAAGCTGTCCTGGGTCAGTCCCATCTCATCGCGACTGCTGTTCGTCAGCCGTTCGGGCACGCGCATTGCCGTGGCATCACCGCAGGAACTTGCGATCATGGTCAAACTCAACCGCCTGCGCCTGCATCGCGCAGACGATGCCTTCTATAGCGCCATGCAGGGCGTGGTCGACAGATTGCAGCCGGCCGCCGCCTGACCGCATGGCAGTCATGTACGTCTTTGTGAGTTGATGCGTGACAACGATGTTGCACGGCATCAAACTGTATAGCGGGTCACGGTTGCCGTACGATCGTATTCCCTAAGCTGTACAGGCGGAATAAGCCCCGCGCCCCTCTGCTTCAATCGCCTGCCAAGGCGGGGAACCTTGCGCATGTCCAGTTCTGACCATATTGCCGATCGTCCAGGCCGTGACACACGGTTGCTGGAGCAGGCGCGTGAAACCGTCATCCCCCCCTTGGTGGATATATTCGCCGTGGCGCTTGGCCGTTTCGACGATGCGCTGTTTGATCGGGCCGAGCGCGCCGGCAACTCGCAGATGGCGTTCCTGGATGCGATGCGCGAGCTGCGTCGCCGCCGTGACGAGATCATCCGCAGGTTCCGTGCCCATCTGGAAAAAGCCTGGCAGATGCTGGAAGCCGGTCAGCCGTTATCGGTCGAAAGCGCGCTGGTCGAACCCACTTCCACCCTGAGTCTGATCTCGGACCAGGAACTGGAATCACGTCTGGCGTCACGCAATTTTGCCAGCGTGATCATGCGCGACTGCAAGCCGGTGCTGCAGCGGCTGGATCGTCGCCTGGGCTGGATCGCCGGCGACCTGGTGCTGGACAACGACCATAATCCCGTCGGTCCCGAGCACATCGGTGTGGCCATTTACGAAGCCTTCGCCACTTGCGATATTTCGCTGGAAGTGCGGCTGGTGGTGATCAAGCTCTGCGAGCGCGACCTGGTCTCCGGTATCAGTCGTCTCTATGAAGCGCTCGACCAGCGGCTGGTGCAGTCCGGGGTAATCCCGGAAATGCCGGCTGCCCGTTCGCCGGTACGTCCTTCGCAGCCTGTGTCGGAGGTCGAACACGAGGCAATGAGCGAACAGGACGAAGCCAGCGCGCCTGCGTGGGCCGCCCGTTTCACCCATCGCATGGCCGACATGAAAGGCGGTATGCAGGCTTCGATGGGGCAGGGTGGGTTCAACGATGGGCCGGCAGGTTACCCGGGCGGTGCACAAGGCGTGTTGCTGGAAGCGCTGCACCATCTGTTGCAGGAATCCCGCGGCAATCGTGACATGCCGCAACCGTCGCAGGCGCCCGGCGTGGGCGGTGCAATCAATCAACATGCATTGTCGCAGCGCGAAATGCTGTCGGTCCTGTCCCGGTTGCAGAGCGCGCCCAGTGCCACGTTGCGTGCGGCCATCGGCGACACCGGCGAATCACTGGCGCAGCGCCTGAAAAGCGAAGTGCTCAGCGGCGCCACCCAGCTCGGTGTGGACCCTGCAGCAGCAAGCCTTGCGCCCGTGGATGAGGACGCTATCGATCTGGTCGGCATGTTGTTCGACGTCATGCTGGACGAACGCGACCTGGAAGGCCGTCCGCGCGAACTCATCGGGCGTCTGGTGGTTCCGTTCGTCAAAGTGGCGCTGCTGGATCGGCGCATGTTCGTGCAGAAGACCCATCCCGCGCGTCGTTTGCTCAACGTGCTTGCTGAAGCCTGCGAAGGCAATCATGGCGAAAGTGCTGCCGAACGCACGCTGATGGCCAAGGTCGAGGAAGTCGTGGGCCGGCTGACGGCAGAGTTCAACGAAAATCTCGCCATCTTCCTGACCCTGGAAGAGGAATTCCGCGACTTCCTGGGGCAGCACAAGCGTCGCATCGAGATCGCCGAACGTCGTGCGGCTGAAATACAGAGCGGGCAGGAACGCCTGGAAACCGCGCGCGTACGCATGGCCCAGGAACTGTCCGCGCGTCTGGACGGACGGCACGTGCCGCAGGCGATTGATGATTTCATGCGCCAGCCCTGGGCCCACCACGTCACCATGACCGTGCTGCGGGAGGGAGAGGATGGCGAGGGCCTGCGCGATGCGCTGGCGCTGGCCGATGGTGTGCTGGAGGAATTGACCGAAGCGCAACGCCAGATCATCGGCAAGCCATGGCTGCAGGCCTGGCGGCCTTCATTGCAGAAGGTCTTCGGCAGCGTCGGCATGAATCCTGATGCGGCGAGTTCTGCCGTCGATGCCTTGCACGACACGCTGCAGGCGGTGGCGGCTTCGCGACCCGACCTGGAAAGGTCATTGCCGGAACTGCCGCAGGTGGTGCTGCCCAAAGTGGTGGAAGACGATTCGATGGCCATGCAACTGGTGGGTGGCACCGACACGCTGGATTTCGACAGCACCGACGCCGACCATTTCCGCGCGCTGTCCATCGGCACGTGGCTGGACTTCATCGACAAGGACAACAAGGTCCAGGCCGGCAAGCTGTCATGGGTCAGCCCCATCTCCTCGCGACTGTTATTCGTAAACCGTCGCGGCGTACGCTTCTGCGTGGCCTCGCCGGAAGAGCTGGCGATGATGGTGCGCATGGGTCGGCTGCGTACGCACGCGGAAGAAGACGCCTTCGACAGTGCCATGCAGGGCGTGATCGAACGCCTTGACCCTGAGAAAGCAGTAGCCGGTGCTTGAATGGCCCCGCGACTTTCTCGCGCCGTTAAAAAAAGATGACGTCATCCCAGCGTAAGCCGGGATCCATCTTGATATTTATTTTTGTTGTTGCTGTTGCCTCCTCCCCTTGCGCGAAGCGCAAGGGGAGGATTGAGGAGGGGTGCTTTTGATCTTGCTCTTTACTTTTTAGTTCTATCTTCAACGTCCAAAAGCGTTTCGCGTTATGCGCGAGTCACTTTTCTTAGAACGGAAAAGAAAAGTAACCAGAAGAAAGCCGCCCTGACGTCGCGCCCGGCGATGAAGCCGCCGGGTCCGCAAGCAGCCCGGCAATTTCCGTAAGACACATCCTGTGTCTACGGAAACGGTGCACATCCTTGTGCGCCGCCCTTCGGGTTTACCCGGCCCGCTTGCCGCGACTCACGGGGATCGATAAAAAATCCAGAGCAAAGACCGGCGTCGAATGGGAACGCGCGTTGCCCGATTACCTTCGCTCCATAGGAAGGCAGACAACCCCACCCGAGCCCCAACCCCCGCGCTTTGCTAGCATCGGCAGTCTGAATCCGACTGGTGAGGGGAAACATGGCGATTGAAGTGCTGGTGCTGAAGGAAGCCGCCGCGGGCGAACGCCGTGTGGCGGCCACTCCTGAGACGGTGAAGAAGCTTGTCGCTGCCGGTGCCAGTCTCAAAGTCGAGAGCGGTGCGGGCGCGAAGGCAGGGTTCGTCGATCAGGCCTACCTGGATGCCGGTGCTCAGATGGCCAGCGTCGACACTCCAGCCCTGGCCGACCTGGTGTTGTGTGTGCAGGCGCCGTCGCCTGCGGCGATTGCCCAGCTCAAGCAGGGTGCGACCCTGGTTGGCATGCTCCAGCCCCAGGCGGATGCGGCGCGTGGCGATGCATTGATGGCGCGTGGCATTCTTGCCTTCCCTCTGGAAAAGCTGCCGCGCACCACGCGCGCTCAGTCGATGGACGTGCTGAGTTCCCAGGCGGGGATGGCCGGCTACAAGGCGGTGCTGATCGCCGCGCAACTGGCGCCGCGCTTCTTCCCCATGTTGACCACTGCGGCCGGCACCATCCGACCCTCGAAAGTGCTTATCGTGGGCGCCGGTGTCGCGGGTCTGCAGGGCATCGCCACGGCCAAGCGTCTGGGCGCACAGGTCTAAGGCTTCGATGTGCGCCCCGAAACGCGCGAACAGATCGAATCACTGGGTGGCAAGTTCCTGGACCTGGGGATCAGCGCCGCAGGCGAGGGCGGCTACGCGCGCCAGCTCACTGATGAAGAGCGCGCCGAACAACAGCGCCGTTTGGCTGAACACCTGAAAGGGATCGACGTGGTCGTGTGCACGGCTGCAGTGCCCGGACGCCCGGCACCTAAAATAATCACCATGGCGATGGTGGAAGCGATGAAGCCGGGCAGTGTGATCGTGGACCTGGCGGCCGAAACTGGCGGCAACTGCGAAGCCACCGTGCCCGGTGAAACCATTGAGCACAATGGCGTGACCGTGCATGGTCCACTCAACCTGGCCAGTATGGGCGCCATACATGCCAGCGAGATGTATTCGCGCAACGTCTACAACTTCGTGGCGTTGTTCGTGAAGGAAGACGCCCTTGTTTTTGACTGGAACGACGAACTGTTGGCGAAGACGGTATGGCCTGAGCGCGCACCCTCCTGACCCATGGCGCGGCAGCGGTGTGCTGATGCATGCGTTTCTCGCTGGGACGCGCGGCAGATCCTGTCGGGTTATGAGTTCAACAGGCCCGCGGATGGCGGGTGAAGTCAGGGAGTTGTGGAAATGATGCCGGCGGCGTTGCACAGATTGGCAAGGTGGCTGCGGGTTCTGGTTCCGGGAAGCGTGTTCTATCTGTTCGTGTGCAGTGTCCAGTTCCTGCTGTGGCCGACGCAGCAGGACGTGGCCCGAATCTATGATTTCTCGGTGCTGATGGGCTTCGAGTTCATCTTGAATCCCCTGGGCCTGATGTTGTTTGCGTTTTCGCGCTGGTGGCTGGGAAAAGTCGGCGTGCTGCTGTTTTTCTCAGGATTCATCCTGGCTTTTCAGATGATGCTGATCGACGCGAGCACCATGACGTATCTGGTGGCGGGTTTGTTGCTGTCGCATTTCGTTATCGTCCGCCCGGTCTCAGAAGAAGAGGGTCAGCGGGTATTGGGCATCTATGCAGGCAGAATCATGCTCTACTTTTTCGCACTGATGTTCTGCGCGATGGCCAGCAGCTTGTTGCCGCCCTTCGGCCTGGATCAGCCTTATCTTGATGCAGTGGACTATGACGGTCTCAAGAAGCATGGTGGGCTGATGCTGGATCAGCCACATATTTCGATGTGGATAGGCGTGCTTTACTTCGGCGGCATCAGCGTGGCTTAT
>JBDTZK010000071.1:0-7915 GCA_040005195.1 Pseudoxanthomonas sp. | reverse complement strand
CAAATGGGCTATTTCGGCAGCCGTAGTCATGGCGCACTCCTATTTTTTCGCGGAAACAAAAGCATAGTGCACTGCAACAACAATGCCAAGCGAATTAAATGGGGTCAGATTCCAATAAAAAATTAACTAGCAGTCTTCTAATTTAATTAGGGACAGATTTAATCGGGCGGCCCACCTGCGCTTTTTCTACTCTGCGTGCTGTCAGCTTTTGCAGTTCAGCTACATAGGCGGGCTCGCCAAGCGCCCAGCCGCCCAGTGCCGAATCTGTCAGGGCTTGTTGATGCTGCGGCTCCACTCCACCATGGACCAGTTCACGGTAGGCGACTTCCCGCGAGAACGGAGTGTTGCCCATTTCCCAGTAAAGGGGATGCGGCGTCAGCAGTCGATCCGTCCTGCGCCCAATGTAGTGCAAATGGCTGGACCAGGGATAAGCCGCTGGCTCACTGACCATGCCGGCCCGCACTGGGTTGAGGTCCAGATACGCCATGCACGTGAGGAGATACCGCTCGGTCTGGATCAAGGTCGACCTGTAACGCCCCTCCCAAAGCGTGCCGGTGCGAATTTGCTTTTGGTTGAAATGCCGTACATAACGCCGACCTACCGCCTGCATCAGCATCGGGATGCCTCTGGCAGTCTCAGGGGTTGCCAGCAGGTGGAAGTGATTACTCATGAGCACGTAGCCATGGATGGCAACCTTGTTGGCGAATGCGTGTTCTTCCAGCAGAGCCAGCAACAGCAGGTAATCCTGCGAAGTGGCAAAAATGGGCTGCCGGTTGTTGCCGCGCTGAATGATGTGGTGGGGATAGCCGGGAATCGTGAGCCGTGGAAGTCGAGCCATACCGCAATGCTAATCGGGATCTGACCCCAATTAAGCAGCGGTTTTCTGACGACGTGTGAAGCCGTCAGATGACAAGGCCACGGGCAAGGGACGGGCAAGATGCCAGCACTTCAACCAACGGAGATCGCCATGTCTTTTGCGCTCTACATGATCGGCTTCATCATCTTCATGGCGGGGCTGATCTGGGCAGCCGTCGTCGCTGGAGTGCCCCAGCTCTACATCGGTATAGGTGCATTGGTCATCCTGGGGATCGGCATCTTCAGCGCGGTCAGCAAGACGCGTGCAAAGGACCCACCTCAGACCTGAGCGGAGATGGAGGGAAAGCGCAAACCCTCCAATCCCTGTAGACCGACCTCCGCCAGCAGAGCCCTCAACCGTTCGCCGGCACTACGCTTTCGTTGCCCGGTATAGCGGGCGATGATGAGCTCGTTTTTAAGACTGTGCTCCCAGCCCACCAATTCGGTGACAGTCACCTGATACCCGCAGGCTTCCAGGTACAGGCAGCGCAGCACGTTGGTGATCTGGCTTCCCATTTCCCGGGTATGAAGCGGATGACGCCACAGCTCGGCCAGCGGCGTGCGTGCCAAAGAAAGCGCCTTTCCCTGCCGCAGGCATCCGGCAACTTCCGCCTGGCAGCAGGGCACCAGCACCATGAATCGGGCGTGCTTGTGCAGGCCGAAAGCAATGGCATCGTCCGTGGCGGTATCGCACGCGTGCAGAGCCGTGACCACATCGATCTGGCCAGGCAGCGCCTGGGCGCCGGCGGCATCGGCTACGCTGAGGTTCAGGAACGTCATGCGCGAAAAGCCCAGACGCGCTGCAAGCTCGCGGGAGCGCTCGACCAGTTCCCCACGCGATTCAACTCCATAGATGTGGCCGGCCTCGCGCTGCTTGAAGAAGAGGTCATACAGCACGAACCCCAGGTAGGATTTTCCTGCGCCGTGGTCGGCGAGCGATGGTCCCGTTTCGGACGCCGGGAGTTCCAGCAGGAGCGTCTCGATGAACTGGTAGAGGTGGTAAACCTGCTTGAGCTTGCGGCGCGAATCCTGATTCATCCTGCCATCACGTGTAAGGATGTGCAATTCCTTTAGCAGCTCAATCGACTGGCCGGACCGGATGTCGGGGTTTGGAGAATTCACGGGCGGACCACTCCCAGCGCGGCCCAACCTGCCGGTCCGAGGCGCCTCATGGTTTCCATGTTCAGTTCGTAGATGGCCGCAGCCCGCGGGAAAGCCTCCACTGCAGAGGTGACGCTGGCTTCCCGCAACAGGTGAAGCGTGGGATAAGGCGAGCGGTTGGTGCAATTGGCAATATCGTCCACGCCGGTGTTCGCGAATTGATACTCAGGATGAAAACTGGCCAACTGGATTGAGCCCTCCAGCCCGAGCCTTGCCAAGATCCGTTGCGCCTCCTGCAGGTAGGCACTGAACTCCACAAATTCATGCAGGCAATCCGTGAGCATGAGCAACGTGGTTTCCCGTTGCTGCGGGTCGGCTCGTACCAGATCATCGAGCTCGCGAACCAGATCCGCGCCCAGCTCCCTCCATCCGGCGGCACTGCTCACCGCGTAATGCACCTGCCCTTTGGCATGGACAGCCTTGGCAAAAGGACACAGATTCAACCCGATCACCGCGCGTTCAAGCCACCTGCGGGTGTCTGCCACCACGCGTGCGCCGGCATCCGTGGAAGCGTCAGACAAAGCGGCTCTGCTCGGAAACAATCAGCTTGGCGAGTTCGTCCAGCAGATCCAGCCTGGCGTCGATGGCGGGCCAGCTGGTGTTCGCGATTCCAAACCCGCTCACGTTGAGAAGCCTGAACGCCAACAGGCCCTGATCATGGTCGGCCACGGCGGTCACGTTGCCGCGGGTCTCCGCGGCATAGTCGAAGGCCAGGGCCTGCAGCGTGTTCTTCTCCGGATGCCGCAACTCCCTGCGCTCGTGACGCACCAGGCCCATGGCCAGGCGGGATTCGACGCGCTCAAGATCCGGCGGAAAATTGACGGTGACCGTTCCATTCACGCTCGTGCCTGACTGCGGCACGATGCTCCAGCCCATCGCGACATAGTCGAACATTTCCCGACCGGAGATCATCTTTTTGCGCGCATCGACGCGAAAGGTCGTGAGCTTCATCGGGGGCCAGGGGGTTTTGCCGTCGAGGCTGAGTATTGGCGCCGCAGGTTCGATGATGTTGAGCTGCCGCGCCAGGTCTTCCAGGTACTGGAGCAAGGCCCTGCAGCCTGCCTCGGTTCCTGCATGCGCCCGTTCGTGCTCCACGTGGCGATCGCCTTTGTGGCCCTGCAGCGACCGGGCCTGGGATTTGAGTTGATTGAGGAAGCTCACGGCAGTCTGATCGCGAGGAAAGCGCAGATTTTAGGTGACGCGGCCTGACCCTGTCAGGCATGCCGCTCCCGCGACAACAGAATTTCGACCTGGCGCGCCAGGCCAATGCCGATCGCGGCGCATGCGCCTGTCACGACCCAGCTCCACTGCCAGCCTCCGGCCTGCGTCGCGACCCAGGCGACAACCGGCGGACCGGCAAACTGGCCCGCGGAGGACCACTGCTGCATCCAGCCAACCGACGTGGACACCGTTCCTTCGTCGGGAGCGAGCCGCACGGCCAGGGCAAACAGCGTACCGGGGATCAACCCTCCCATCGCCGAAAACAAGAGCACAGCAGCGTACTGCGCCAGGCTGCTCCAGGGAGATGCCGCCGAAAGAGGCGCGAACGCGAGGAAACTGCCGACGCCCATGGCCGCGAAGCCGGCGTACAACAGCCACTGCGGTGCCAAACCCCGTTGCAACAGCCTTCCCGACCCGACATTGCCTGCAATATTCACCGCCGCAGCGAGACCTGTCGCCAGGGCGGCGGTGGATGCGGCGAGGCCAGCCTGGGCATAGATGGACGGCAGAAATCCGATCACCGCCAGCCATTGACCGGAATACGCCGCAAAACTCAACGCCAGCAGCCACGGGCCCCGGGCCGACATCGTGCGGCGCAAGCGCACTGCCCATCCGGGCGACGCCGAGGCATGGACAGCCGCCGGATCCGGAGAAACCGACGTGCCCACCCAGCAAGCCATGATCGTGGAGAACGCACTGACCATCCTCCACCATCCTTCCCAGCCCGCACCATGGATCGCAAATGGACCTGCAAACAGGGCAAGCGCCGTAGCAAAGGGCATGTAGGCCCCCCATAAGCCCAGCGCCGTCGGCAGGCGATCCGAGAGAACCGATCGCCGCAGCAAGCCCGGGGCCGGCATCACGGCCAACAGGAACCCAAGGCCCTCAACCGCGCGCAAGACGAGCAACCCCTGCATGTCGTGTACCTGTGCACCGACCGCCCCCGCAACCGACAGGATCAGCAGGCCAAGAACCATGGTGCGTTTCAAACCCAGTGCATCGGCCGCCAGACCTGCGGCCAGACCCAGTGACATGCCGGCGAGCTGCACGAGCGACAGCAGGAAGCCCGCCTGCAACAGGCTGATGCCCAGTGACTCGCGCAACGCCGGCAGCGCTGGCGCCAGCTTTCCGACATGCAGCGCGGCGCTCACGCCGGCCAGGATCACCACCCCGGCCGAGGACAGGCGAGTCATCGCTTCATGCCAGCAGCCGCCGCCCGGTCAGCCGTTCATGTTCACGCACGGCAAAGCGGTCTGTCATGCCGGCGATGTAGTCGGCAACAGCGCGAGGGATGTTCTTCCTGCCTGAGAAACCCAGCTGCATCTGCGCTGGATCGGACAGATAGGTGCGGAACAGTTCCCGCACAACCTGCTTGGCCAAACCTGTCGTATGTTCCACCTGCGGATGCCGGTACAGGTTGTGCCGGAGGAACCGCTTGAGGGCGGCAGACTGTTCGCGCATGGCGTGACTGAAAGACACCAGCGGCGGCGATCGCCGGGCTTCATCGGAGGTGCGCGGGTTGGCTGCATGAAGGGCGTCAGCAGTGGCATCGATGACGTCATAGACCTGGGCGCTGAGCATGCGCCGGATGACTTCATACAGCAGGCGCCGGCCCCGCAATTGGGGGTGGTCCGTCATGGTTTCGCGATGGAACTGACCGAACAACGCGACCTCCTGCACTTGCTCCAGGCTTACCAGGCCCGAGCGCACGCCATCGTCGATGTCATGCGCGTTGTAGGCGATCTCGTCGGCAAGATTGCACAACTGCGCCTCCAGCGAGGGTTGCTGGCGTACCAGAAACCTGTGCGCGACACCGCCCGGTTCAGCGGCTTCCAGACGGGCCGCGTTGGCAGGTGAACAATGCTTGAGGATCCCTTCCCGCGTTTCGAATGTCAGGTTCAGGCCGTCGAAAGCGGGATACCTCTCCTCCAGCTCGTCGACAACGCGCAGGCTCTGCAGGTTATGTTCGAAGCCACCATGGTCGGCCATGCAGTCGTTCAAGGCATCCTGGCCGGCATGACCGAAAGGCGTGTGCCCCAAATCGTGCGCCAGCGCGATCGCTTCAACCAGGTCTTCATTGAGGCCGAGTGCCCGGGCGATCGAACGGCCCAGTTGCGCAACCTCCAGCGAATGGGTCAACCGGGTGCGAAACAGGTCGCCTTCGTGGTTCAGGAAGACCTGGGTCTTGTAAACCAGGCGCCGGAACGCGGTGGAGTGGACGATGCGGTCGCGGTCCCGTTGAAAAGCCGTCCGGGTGGGTGCTGGAGATTCCGCGTGGCGCCGCCCACGGGACAGGGCGGGATCGCAGGCGCACGGTGCCAGGCTCATTTCTTGGTCAAATCCAGGCGGTGTGCTTGCCCCACGGGCACGGCATGCTATGAATATATGAGCGCTCTAGGTGCAGCACGATGCGATGACTTCACTGACCAGTGCCGAGGGTGCAGCACGCAGGCAAGCGCTGCCGGGCGCATCGATCACCACGAACCTGATCTCGCCCCCTTCTGCCTTCTTGTCCACCTGCATCAGTTCCAGATAGCGTTGCGCGCCCAGCTTCGGCCCGGTGACCGGCAGCCTTGCACGGGCCACCAGCGCTTTCAGGCGCTGCGCAAACGGCGCGTCCACCAGCCCTAGCCGTAAGGAAAGCTCGACAGCCATCACCATGCCGCATCCCACCGCCTCGCCGTGCAGCCACTGGCCGTAGCCGAGTCCGGATTCAATCGCGTGACCAAAGGTGTGGCCGAAATTGAGAATGGCCCGCAGGCCAGAATCCCGCTCATCCTGACTCACGACCCAGGCTTTGATTTCGCAACTGCGCTGGACCGCGTACGCCAGCGCTTCGGCGTCGCGCGCCATCAGTCGTTCGATATTGTTTTCGATCCAGTCGAAGAACTGCATGTCCGCGATCGGGCCGTATTTGATGATCTCCGCCAGGCCTGCGCTGATTTCCCGGTCCGGCAAGGTCTTGAGGGTGTCGAGATCGCACACCACCAGCTGGGGCTGATAGAACGCGCCAACCATGTTCTTGCCCATAGGATGATTGATGGCCGTTTTACCGCCCACGGACGAATCTACCTGGGCCAGCAGAGTCGTTGGCAGCTGGACAAAAGGAATGCCGCGCATATAGCAAGCCGCTGCAAAACCTGTCATGTCGCCCACCACGCCGCCGCCCAGCGCATACAAGACTGTCTTTCGGTCACAGCCATTGCCCAGCAGCGCATCGAAAATGAGATTCAGCGTCTGCCAGTTCTTGTACCCTTCACCATCGGGCAGGTTGACGTGGTGTACCGCCTGGTAACGGGTGCGCAACGCTGCCTCGAGCCTTTGCGCATACAGAGGCGCGACTGTCGTGTTGCTGACAATCAGGGCTGCCGTTGCCGCGGGCACCTGCCAGGTGGACGCATCATCGATAAGGCCGTTACCGATCAGAATGGAATAGCTACGGTCGCCCAGCTCAATACGGACCTGACGGGGCGGTGGTGAAGGCAAAGCGTCGGACATGCCCGGTAGTTTAAGGGCCTGTAGCGCGAGGTTCAGCGTAGCGGTACCACACCCCCCAGCTCAAGCTGCATCAGGATCATGTTGACAAGGGTCTGCACCGAAGGCCGGCCGGTTTCGATGGTGAAATGCGCCGTCTCCCGATAAAGCGGATCGCGCTCCCTGTACAAGTCGCGCAACCGGCCGAGCGGATCGTCCACTTGCAGCAGCGGCCGGTTCCGGTCATGGCGCACGCGACGGTGAATTTCTTCCGGCGATGATCGCAGATAAATAACCTGACCGGCGCTGCGCAACTTTGCTCGATTTGCTTCGCGCAACACCGCTCCCCCTCCAGTAGCGACAACACCCTCACATTCGCGCGCAAGTTCGGCAACGACCGACTCCTCGACATCGCGAAAAGCCTGCTCGCCTTCCCGCGAAAAAAAATCACGGATCGAACAGCCGATGCGCTGTTCGATCACGTGATCGGAGTCACTGAAGGGAAGATTCAGCCGCCGGGCGAGTTGCCGCCCGACGGTGGATTTGCCGGAGCCGGGCAGGCCGACAAGAACGACCTGCATCTGCGAGTCACCTATCTATGTGCTAATTCGGAGACGTACAGGAGGCGTTGGACCCATAGGGTGGGATGAGAAAGGAACCATTTCTCTCGTCCCCTTCCACGAACTCGGTGACAAATACCCGTTCCGCAATACCCTGGGAACCTTGAACATTTGCAATCACCCTGACCCGATAGGCGAGCCACAGCGCGAATCTCTGTGAATATTCCACTTTGACAATGAGCAGGCCATTCGCATCTGTGGTCGTCCTAGCAGGATCGCCGTAACTGATCAGCAAGTCACTCTTGCGAGGTTCCAACGTTGCCTGATTGTTGGTGTCGAGACTTCCATTTATATTCTCGCCCGGGTCAACGAAGCAGTTTCTGTTTCGGTCTTCATTCGCGCACCAGCTGAAATCGAATGTTGCGGTGGTGCTGGAAATAGCAACAGGAAACGTTGTGGATTGAGTTAGCCCAATTGCACCCAACGGCACCTGAGGCGACGTGTCACGCGAACTCACTATGCTAAAGGCTTTTCCATAGTGCGTCAGATCCACGGAGATATCCACCGGAGCATTAGGAACCGGCTTGCCCGCAGAGTCGGCGACCGAAATTACGAACCTTCGAATGTAGGTACCGGGACCTTTT
>JBDTZK010000070.1:0-7967 GCA_040005195.1 Pseudoxanthomonas sp. | reverse complement strand
AAACCAGTGCCAGTTTCGGTGGTCGCCTGTGGACACCGACCGAAATCGCGACACCGGGCAGCACGCGGATCCGCGAAATCGAAACCTTCAACGCGCGGCGCCGGATCGTGCTGGATGATGCCAGCAGCCGCCGCGACCCGAAGACCGTCTGGTACCTGGCCGATGGCACGCCACGCGCCGGCAGTACGGCCGACGGCGTGCAGGGCATCGTCGACCAGCGCCATGGCAGCTATCGTCTGCAACTGACCGCGCCACTGGACACCAGCCCGACCACACGCCCGGCCGCGCCCAAGGTCGCCGGCAAACTGCGCGTGGCGGTGTTCAACCTGGAGAACCTGTTCAATGGCGACGGCAAGGGCGCTGGCTTTCCAACGCCACGTGGTGCCAAGACACCGGCAGAACTGAAGGCGCAGACCGACAAGCTGGTGCTGACGCTGAAGGCACTGAACGCCGATGTCGCCGCGTTGATGGAACTGGAAAACGATGGTTACGGGCCGCAATCCAGCCTCGCGCAATTCGTCGACGCATTGAATGAAGGCGGGGGTGACTGGCGTTTCATAGACGCGCAGAAAGGTCCGGGCAGCGACGAGATCCGCGTCGGCCTGATCTACCGCAAGAGCCGCGTCTCGCCCGTCGGCAAGCCGGCGACACTGGAAGAAGGGCCCTTCGGCAGCCGTAGCCGCGTGCCAATGGCGCAGGCCTTCCGCCGTGGCAAGGCAGGCCAGGTCTTCGTGGTCGTGGCCAACCATTTCAAGTCGAAGGGCTGTTCCGAAGCGACCGGCGCCGACAGCAATCAGCGTGACGGCCAGGGGTGCTGGAATGCCTTGCGGGTCGATTCGGCGCAACGCCTCGACGCGTGGCTGAAGACCGACCCTACCGGCCAGCGCAGCGACAAGACCCTGATCGTCGGGGATTTCAACGCCTATGCAATGGAAGACCCCGTGCGCATGCTGCGCGAACGCGGATGGAAGGATGCCTTTGCCGTGGCCAAGGTGCAGCAGCCTTACAGTTATCTCTACGAAGGCATGGTGGGCCGGCTGGACCACGCGTTGCTAAGTCCGGCACTGGCCAAACGCTTGCGCGGCGCGGCCGAGTGGCATATCAACGCCGATGAGCCCGATGCCGAAGGCTACGCAGGTGCCGATATCGGCGGACCATGGCGCAGCTCCGATCACGACCCGATGGTGGTGGGTTTCGATCTGTAAATTTTACTTTGACGATTCTTCAGCAATGCCTTTGTGCTTGCCTGCCTCACCACATGGAGTGCCCGCCGTATGCGTTTCCCCTTCGCCAGTAGTTCACTTGTCGTCCTTCTGAGCATGCTTTCTTCCAGCCCGGCGTTTGCGGTGGAACACGACATCTTCGGCATCACTTTGGGGGCTCCGCTTACGCTCCCGCTTTGCGAGCTATCGTTACCGACACCGCAGACGTCGCAGCCCCGAAGCAAGGGACCGGGCAGTAGATCTTTCGACAAGTTAATGGCACCGCCGGCACAGAAATTTCCGAAAGCAAAACTGCCCGGGTCGGGCTTGTGCGTAGCCCCCGGCACTACAGACTTGGGCGTAGCCAATGGCAATTTTGGGCCAGGCGAATATGGTTACCTAGTCTTTGCCGAATCCGAGTGGCCGGCGTGGGTTGCTCCTCTTGGCTTGTCCATTCTGGCGGGCGCAGGCGATGCCTTTTCCCTCGAAGGCGTGGGAGGCCTGGTACTACTGCGCAAGGGCCGTGTGATCGCCTTGCACTTCAATACAACCGGGTTCGAGGCGCAGTCGAGGGTAATGGAACTGCTCAAGCACAAGTTCGGTTCGCCCGGTTCGGAGGAGACCAAGGCCTGGGGTAACAAGTGGGGCGGTAACCGCGACTCTATTTCCGCGCAATGGCGCAAACCCGATCTGTTTGTGGACTACTCCTCGGTTGTGAAAACAGAAGGACTGTCGGGTGGCATGGGATCACTCAACATCGGCAATGACCTAGGCCGGCAAGTGCTGGAAACCACAAACCAGGAAGCAAAATTCTAGCGAAGGGCGATCAGTTGCTGCGGCGGCTTGCTTGCCGCGAAACGCGCTGACACGGACGACGGTATTATCCGGACATGTCTATTCCCGCTTTCCCCACTACCTCATCCATCGTAGATCTTCGCGGCCCCGCAGGGGCTTTGGAACTCGCGGTCGACCCGCCAGAAGCGGACGTCCCGTCCCTGCCGCTGACCGTGGTGTTGTGCCACCCGCTCTCCACCGAAGGGGGCAGCCTCAACAACAAGGTCGTGACCATGGCCGCGCGCAGCCTGCGCGAACTCGGCGCGACCACGGTGCGCTTCAATTTCCGTGGCGTCGGCAAGTCGGACGGCAGCTTCGACCATGGCAATGGCGAGCAGCAGGATCTGCTGGCCGTGGTTGACTGGGTGCGTGAACATCGCCCGGAGGATGACCTCTGGCTGGCGGGCTTCAGCTTCGGCGCCTACGTTTCGTTGCGTGCCAGCGATGCCGTGCAACCGGATGCACTGATTTCCATCGCGCCACCCGCCGGCCGCTGGGATTTCGACAAGATCGTGACGCCCACCTGCCCCTGGCTTCTGATCCAGGGCGAAAACGACGAGGTCGTCGAGCCGCAGGCCGTGTACGACTGGATCGACTCGCTCAAGCGCAAGCCCGACCTGGTGCGCATGCCCGACACCAGCCACTTCTTCCACCGCAAACTGGTCGACCTGCGCGGCGCGTTGCAGCACGGCGTGAAGCACTGGCTGCCGATCGCGTGAGTGTGCCCACCGGTCCGATGCCCTCGCAGGCGTATGCGCAGGGCGCGGCGCGCGGTGAATGGCGCGACGAGCCCGCACAGCACGCGGCACTGCGCGAACTGGACCGCATCCATCAGCAGTTGCTGGAAGCCGGCGAGATAGGCTGGCGCGAGAAGCTGTCGTTCTGGAAGAAATCCGAACCAGTGCGCGGGCTGTACTTCTGGGGCGGCGTGGGCCGTGGCAAGACCTTCCTGGTCGACCTGTTCTACGACGGCCTGCCGATCCAGCAGAAGTACCGCACCCATTTCCACCGCTTCATGCGCGGCGTGCACGAGCGCCTGCGCGAACATGCTGGCCAGAGCGATCCGCTTGCACGGATCGTCGAGGAATGGCGCGACGAACTCCGCGTGCTGGTACTGGATGAGTTCTTCGTCACCGACATCGGCGACGCCATGCTGCTGGCGAGGCTGCTGGAACGGATGTTCGCCGAGGGCGTGACCGTGGTGACGACGTCCAACACGGCGCCGGAGAATCTGTACCGGGATGGCCTGCAGCGCGAGAGTTTCCTGCCCGCCATCGCGTTGCTACAGGAACACTGCGTAGTGCTGTTGGCCGAAGGCGAGGAGGATTACCGCCTGCGCGCGCTGACCCGTTCGCCGGTGTATCGCACACCACTGGACGCGCAGTCCGACGCCTGGCTCAGTGAACGCTGGTCCGAACTCAGCGGCCTGCCGGAAAAGCGCGGCAACATCGAAATCGAATCGCGCCGCATTCCGGTACGCGGTCGCGGCAAGAGCATCGCCTGGTTCGATTTTTCCGCGCTATGCGAAGGCCCCCGCGGCACCAGCGACTACATCGAAATCGCACGTGAATTCAACACGGTGCTGCTGGGCCCCATTCCCGCTTTTGACCGCAACAATGAAGACGCCGCGCGCCGTTTCGTGAATCTGATCGACGAGCTCTACGACCGCCACGTCAACCTCGTCTGCACCGCAACCACGCTACCCACCGAGCTGTATTCCGGCACTCGGCTGCAGGGTGCTTTCGAACGCACCACCTCGCGCCTGATCGAGATGCAGAGCGCGGACTATCTGGCCGCGCAGCACAAAGCCTGAATCCACAGCGCCTTGTGCACCGGGCGTGGAACGCGCACGTCCACATTTATTCTGGTTCCACACCACATTTGGTGTTGACTGACCTGTCAGACCCCACTATGTTGTGGCTGTCGGTTTCGGCGGCTAACGTCGTCGGATGAAAAGGGAAGCTGGTGCGGTTCGCAAGAACCCATCCCGGCACTGCCCCGCAGCGGTAGGTGGAAACGAAGTCGCAATACGCACTGGTGCATTGGTACCGGGAAGCAGCGGCCTAGGAGGAAGCAGTGCTTCCGCGTCCACGAGTCCGAAGACCTGCCGACAGCCGCGCGATGCACACCGCGCGGTGCCGGCTGCGGGTTCTCCGGGGGGAGACAGGCTGGTGACGCAAGGCATGGCGACTTCTGTCGCGATGCCTGCGACGCCGCTTTCCCATCCTGAGATGCACGAGGCCTGCGCTGCCTGCGAGGGACAGGCCGCTGCGTGCATCACGATGGGAGAAACATCCAGTGACACAGAACGACCAGGCGCTCGTCGAAGCGAGCGAAAGCAATGCCTTCCTGCTGACTCCGCCGCCCACTGCCACCGCGATGAGCGTGAAGAAGCGCAACGGCGGCCAGGAGCCCGTAGACCTCAACAAGATCGTGCGCGCCGTGCAACGCAACTGCGAAGGCCTGCATGCCGTGGACCCGATGCGCGTGGCCACGCGCACCATTTCCGGCCTTTACGACGGCGCGACCACGCGTGAACTGGATGAACTGTCCATCCGCACCGCTGCGTTGCTGACTGCCGAGGAACCCGAATACAGCCGCCTGGCCGCGCGCCTGCTGGCCGACACCATTACCAAGGAAGTGACCGGACAGGAAATCCACGCGTTCTCGCAATCGATCACGCGCGGCCACGAAGTCGGCCTGATCAATGAGCGCCTGCTCAGCTTCGTGCAGACCAACGCGCGCAAGTTGAACGACGCGCTGGATGCCTCGCTGGACCGGCGCTTCGACTACTTCGGCCTGCGCACCTTGTACGACCGCTACTTGCTGCGTCACCCGCACACGCGCAAGGTTATCGAGACACCGCAGCAGTTCTTCCTGCGCATCGCCTGCGCCCTGAGCGAAGACGTGCCAGAAGCGTTGGCCCTGTACCGTCGCATGGGCAATCTGGATTATTTGCCCAGCTCGCCAACCCTGTTCAATGCCGGCACCACGCACCAGCAACTTTCCAGCTGCTTCCTGCTGGACTCTCCCCTGGATTCTCTGGAATCGATCTACCAGAAGTACGGCGACATCGCCCAACTGTCCAAGTTCAGCGGCGGCATCGGCGTCAGCTTCACCCGCGTGCGTTCGCGCGGCTCGCTGATCAAATCCACCAACGGCCATTCCAACGGCATCGTGCCGTGGTTGAAGACGCTGGACGCCTCGGTCGCGGCGGTGAACCAGGGCGGCAAGCGCAAAGGCGCGGCCTGCGTGTACCTGGAGCCGTGGCACGCGGACGTGGAAGAGTTCCTGGAGTTGCGCGACAACACCGGTGACGAAGCACGTCGCACGCACAACCTGAATCTGGCGAACTGGATCCCGGACCTGTTCATGAAGCGCGTCGAGAGCGACGCCGACTGGTCGCTGTTCGATCCGCGCGTGGTGCCGGAATTCACCGACCTGTTCGGCGACGATTTCGAACATGCCTATGAGCAGGCCGAGCGGCAAGGCAAGGCCATGAAGTCGATCAAGGCGCGCGAGCTGTACAGCAGGATGATGCGCACCCTGGCCCAGACGGGCAACGGCTGGATGACCTTCAAGGACAAGTGCAACCGCGCCAGCAACCAGACCGCCAAGGCCGGCAATGTCATCCACCTGTCCAACCTGTGCACCGAGATCCTGGAAGTCACGTCGGCTGAAGAAACCGCCGTGTGCAACCTGGGCTCGATCAACCTCAGCCATCATCTGGACGAGGATTCACCTGCTTTGAATCAGGCGTTCGATTTCGACAAGCTGGCCGAAACCGTGCGCCTGGCTGTTCGACAGCTGGACCGCGTCATCGATCTGAATTTCTATCCCCTGGAAACTGCGCGTCGCGGCAACCTGCGCTGGCGCCCGGTCGGGCTGGGCGTGATGGGTTTGCAGGATGTGTTCTTCAAGCTGCGCCTGCCATTCGACAGCCAGGACGCCCGCGCGTTGTCGGCGAAGATTGCCGAGACCATCTACTTCCATGCGCTGGAGACTTCGGTGGAACTGGCCGAAGAACGCGGCAGGCATCCATCGTTCGGTGACACGCGCGCTGCAGCGGGCGAATTCCAGTTCGAAGCCTGGAACATCAAGCCCGAAGACATGCAGCGCTGGGAAACCTTGCGCGGGCGCATCAAGGAAAGTGGCTTGCGCAACTCGCTGCTGATTGCCATCGCGCCGACCGCGACCATCGCCTCGATCGCGGGCTGCTACGAATGCGTCGAACCGCAGACCAGCAACCTGTTCAAGCGCGAAACACTGTCGGGCGACTTCCTGCAGATCAACCGCTATCTGGTCAATGAATTGAAGAAGCTCGGCATGTGGACGCCCGAAGTGCGCGACGAGATCAAGCAGGCCGAAGGCTCGGTGCAGAGCGTCGCCCAGATTCCGCAAGCACTGCGCGACATCTACCGGACCACCTGGGAAGTGCCGATGCGTTCACTGATCGACATGGCCGCCGAGCGTGGTGCGTTCATTGATCAATCCGCCTCACTCAACCTGTTCATGGAAAGCCCGAACATCGGCGCGATGTCGTCCATGTACATGTACGCGTGGAAGAAAGGCATCAAGACCACGTATTACCTGCGCTCCCGCCCCGCGACCAAGATTGCCAAGACCACGTTGGGCAATGCGACGGCCGAAGCGCCGAGCCCTGCCTACACGCCGGCTGAAGCCGTCAGCTGCTCGCTGGAGAACCCGGAGAGTTGCGAGGCCTGTCAGTAAACCCGCGAGACCCGAACCGTATCAACCGACACCAACAGAACCCTTCTCCCGCAAGCGGGAGAAGGTGCCCGAAGGGCGGATGAGGGCCGCTTTCCACAAACGCGTGCTCACCCCCAACCCTCTGCCGAGCGAGAGAGGGACTCAGAAAACAACCAGGCCACTCCATGTCCACCCCGAACCGCCAGCTGCTCCTCGATCCCGGCTTTGAACTGACCCTGCGCCCGATGCGCTACCCGCAGTTCTACGAGATGTACCGCGATGCCATCCGCAATACCTGGACGGTGGAGGAAGTGGACTTCTCGCTGGACACCAACGACCTGAAGAACAAGTTCGGGCCGGCCGAGCGCCATCTGATCGAACGCCTGATCGCGTTTTTCGCCACCGGTGATTCCATCGTCTCCAACAACCTGGTGCTCAACCTCTACCAGCACATCAATGCGCCGGAAGCGCGCATGTACCTGTCGCGGCAGTTGTACGAGGAAGCGCTGCATGTGCAGTTCTACCTGACCTTGCTGGACACCTATCTGCCCGACCCCAACGAACGCGCCAAGGCCTTCGCCGCAGTCGAGAACATCCCCGCGATCCGCCGCAAGGCCGAGTTCTGCTTCAAGTGGATCGATTCGATGCAGGGCATCACCCGCATCGAAACCCGCGAACAGCGCCGCCAGTTCCTGCTCAACATGGTCTGTTTTGCCGGCTGCATCGAAGGCCTGTTCTTCTTCGGGGCATTCGCCTACGTCTACTACCTGCGCTCGCGCGGGCTGCTGCACGGCCTGGCCAGTGGTACCAACTGGGTGTTCCGCGATGAAAGCGCGCACATGGCGTTTGCCTTCGAAGTGATCCGCACCGCACGCGAGGAAGAGCCCGACCTGTTCGACGACGACCTCAAGGCGCAGATCGTGCAGATGATGCGCGAAGCGGTGGACTGCGAAGTCGCCTTCGCCGAGGACACGCTGAGTGGCGGCGTGGCCGGCCTGTCGATCAAGGACATGCGCCAGTACCTGGAATATTGCGCCGACCAGCGTATGGCCCAGCTGGGCATGCCCAAGCATTTCGGCAGTACCAACCCGTTCCCGTTCATGGACCTGCAGGACGTGCAAGAGTTGACCAACTTCTTCGAGCGCCGCGTGTCGGCGTATCAGGTCGGCGTGCAGGGCGAAGTCGGTTTCGACCACGCGTTCTGATCGTAGAGCGGGGCTT
>JBDTZK010000069.1:0-8022 GCA_040005195.1 Pseudoxanthomonas sp. | reverse complement strand
TCACTGCCGACGAGTGGCCATGGTTCGAGAAACTGATCGGCCGGCCATTCCGTATCCATCCCATGGTGCAGACGGCAGTGGTGCGGGTGGAAGACCGCGACTTCCCGGCGACCTTCGGTCTGCCTGATCGCTGGCTGTGGACCGACGAGTGGTATGAATTCGGCCCGGACCTCACTCCAGGATTGCGCACCGTGCTGCAGGTGGACGAAAGCACTTACGACCCCACCCGCATCTGGCCAGGACAGGTCGCCAAAGGCATGGGGAAATTCCATCCCGTCGCCTGGTACCACGCCTATGACGGCGGGCGGGTGTTCGTCACTGCCTTGGGGCATACGCCGGAGCTGTACAACGACACCCGTTACCTGGAGCACCTGTACGGCGGTCTGTACTGGGCGGCCACCGGTCGCGGACTGCAAGAACAGAAGCCTGCACGCTGAAGACTTGATCTGACGTCTGAACAACCCTTGCTCTGTCATCCGGGCTGTTCGTTGTTCCCTAATGCGGCGGGTGCAAGCTGTCTCCGCAGGCATCGCCAAGCGACAGCTGCGGCGCAGCGACCTTGCACAGGAACGCCACATGCGCTTCATGCGTATCCGGCCCGTCATAGGGCAGCGCCGTCCACGATTCGTTCGCCTGCATTTCCTCGCCCGGCGCCAGCGTGCGGTACGGCGCGTGCACTTCCATTTCCAGCAGCGATTCGTCTGCGTCCACCTGGTCGTCCAGGTACAGCTCTATCTGTCCCTGCGCCGGATGGATCAGATCGCGCGCGTGATGCGGAAAGCGGATGACAAACAATTGCCTGCCTGAGAAACCAGCCATCCACCCCGCCGACGGTTGCAGGAACACCTTGCCGCGCCGCGCGACCGCATTTTCCGGCAGCGGCAGACGCTGGAACGAAAACAGGCCGTCCTCGACCTGCGATGCCACGGGAACGATGCCGGGACCGGTGGAAGATTCAACGCGCGCATCTTCAGCATGGGCCACGGGAATATAGACGCGGGTGCTGCCGGGGGTGCGGGTGTTGAACCACAGATCCCAGGACACGGGCGTGTCACGGATGTTGCGTGCGGAAGCCTGCACTTCCACGGTGTCCGCACGCGACGCCGACAACGCATAGGTCTTGCGCAGACGTACGCCAGACACCGGGCTGTCCTCGCCTTCCAGCACCAGCCGCGGGGGCGTGCGCTCGATGATGCTCATTTTGCTGAAGGCCAGGTACGGATCGGGCGGCCAGTTGGCCTTGGCATCGCGACGCGCGGGATTGACGGTCTGATGCATCCACCATTGTTCCTGCGGCCCCACACATACATCGTGGCCCAGGTAGGCGATATCGTCGGCAGTGGCGCTGATCGTGGGAGCAGTCTGGGTCTGCACGGCTTCGCCGATCTTGAGCAGATTGGGTTTTCCCTTGAGCGAGAAACCGAGACCACGGCCGCCGAGTTCCGGGGTGACTTCCAGGACGATGGCGTCGTTCTCCAAGCGAATGACTTCGACTGCAGATGCATTCACCGATACCGACAACAGCACGATTGCCAAACTGCGTTTCATTGATCCACTCCGGATAAACCAAATTCCACTGTAGGAGCGCCCCATGGGCGCGGGCTCTACGTCTTGCGGAACAAAAAAGCTCGCGTCCATGGCGCGCTCCTGCAGACACGCGATGTGCCGCATCAGCAGCAGGTTAGACGCAGCCTACAACAGCCCTTGCCGCTTGACCGCCAGGTAGCGCTCCACTAGGGCAGCCGGTAACTCGTCGCTGGTCACGTCCAGCACCATGACCCGGTGACTGCGCAATGCCTCGTGCGCCGCACTGCGTTGCTCGAGATAACGCGCGAGCGCGGCAGCCTGGATGGCGCCAGACAGGTCGTGCACGTCTTCGTCCATGGCCTGGTCCAATGCGCTTTCCCGCAGACTGGCCACACAGACCACGTGCCGCTTCTGTAGTAGGTGAACGGCGGCCAGCAGATCCTCGATGTCCTCATCGCGCACGTTGGTCACCAGCATCACCAACGAACGCTTGCGCTGGCGCAGCGACAGTTCGGTGGCGGCGGCCAGGTAATCGGTGGCGACCGGTTGTGGCTGCAGGTCATAACTCGCGCGCAGGAGGGTATCGATGCTGGCCATGCCGCGTTTGGGCGCAACCCAGCGCGTTTCGCCGCCAGTGGCAAAGAATCCGGCGGCATCACCCTGACGCAGCGCGAGATACGACACCACCAGCGTCGCATTCAATACGTGGTCGAAATGAGCAAGTTCGCCCTCCTGCGCCATCATCCGGCGGCCGGTATCCACCATCATCACCAGCTGCTGGTTTTTTTCGTCCTGGTATTCGCGCGAGATCAGCTTGCGCGAACGCGAAGTCGCCTTCCAGTCGATCTGGCGCAGGCTGTCACCGATGCGGTACTCGCGCATCTTGTTGAAGTCGGTGCCTTCGCCGCGCCGACGCTTGAGGTGCGCACCAACCAGTCGCGACGCCTGTTCCGCACTGAACAGCGCGAACCTGGTCAGCGGTGCGAAGTTGGGATACACACGCACGCGCTGCGGCGTGCCTGCGATGCGTGATTGCTTCCACAAGCGCAGTGGTGACGCCATGCGCAACTGCACCCCCTCGAACACGGCATTGCCACGCGCGGACGGACGCAATCGATAACTGAAAGTGGCTGCGGTTGAAGGCGCCAACGTGAGCGTCTGTGGCAAGCCCTGCGCCGGCCACGCGCCCGGATGCAGATCGAACAATTCAATGCGCTGGCGGATCATCGATTCCACGCGCAGGCTGACCTCACGTTCGATGCCCAGCGGCAGCGCTTCGGGAATGTCGCGCGTGACCAAGGGGGTGTCGCGACGACGCAGGAGCACAGCATCCAGTAGCGCAAGCAACGCGATGGCGGCTGCGATGGCATGCCAGGCCCATGCGGGAGCGTCTGCGAACAGCACTGCGAAGCCAGACAAGCCCCACAACGCCAGCAAGACGATCAGCAGCGGCGCAGGCCTCAAAGCAACTCCCTCCTTTGAAAAAGGAGGGTCGGGGAGGATTTGCTCTTTGCGTCATCGCGCGAAAGCAAAAGCAAATCCCCCTCAGTCCCCCTTTTGCAAAGGGGGAAGACAAGCGGAGCATTGGCAAGACCGCGTTGCTTCATTTCCGCGGCGCTTCCACCTTCGCCAGCAACGCATGCAGCGCGTCATCGGGTGACTGGCCTTCGATCTGCAGTTCCGGTGCCAGGGTGATGCGATGGCGCAACGCCGGTTTGGCGATGTCGCGCACGTCATCGGGGGTGACGAAGTCGCGACCCTGCAACACCGCCTGCGCGCGCGCGGCGCGCACCAGCGCGATGCTGCCGCGCGGGCCGGCGCCCAGCGCGATGCCGGGCCACTTGCGCGTGGCCGCCACGATCCGCACCGCGTAATCGATGACCTGTTCGTCCACGGTCACGGCCGCGGTGCCCTGCTGCAAGGCGACGATGTCGGCGGCGCCCAGTACGCGCTGTACTTTCGACAGATCGAAATCACTCGCGCTGCGCCCGGTAGTGATGGCATCGACCATGCGCTTCTCGTCTTCGAGTTGCGGATAGTCGATCAGGACCTTCAGCAGGAAACGGTCCAGCTGCGCTTCCGGCAGCGGATACGTGCCTTCCTGTTCCACCGGGTTCTGCGTGGCCAGGGTGAGGAACGGGGGGGACAACTCGAACGCTTTGCCTTCGATGGTGACCTGGCCTTCCTGCATCACTTCCAGCAACGCCGATTGGGTCTTGGCCGGGGCACGGTTGATCTCGTCGGCAAGCAGCAGATTGGTGAACACCGGACCGCGACGGATCTTGAAGCTCTCGGTCTTGGGGTCATAGACCGCGTGTCCGCTGACATCGCTGGGCATCAGGTCCGAGGTGAACTGCACACGCGCGTAATTGAGCTCCAGCGCCTGCGCCAAGGCGCGGACCAGCAGGGTCTTGCCCAGGCCGGGCACGCCCTCGATGAGCACGTGCCCGCCAGCGAGCAACGCGATCAGGATCTGGTCCAGCACTTCGGGCTGGCCAATGAAGGCCTTGCAGACTTCATCGCGGACGGCAGCGACGCGTTCGGCCAGTTCGGCACCGGTAATGGCGTGCGTGGCTGCAACCTGGGTTTCATCGTTCATATGCGTTTTCTCAGCTGGATCAAAGTGGAAATACGGTCGCGGAATGCAGTCTTGTCATGCGAAGAAGGCGGCTTCAGTGCGGTTTGCACCTCGGCCACCGACAGGCCCAGACGTTCGGCGATGACGCTGGCTTGTGCTTCGCCGGACAGCGCTGCAGCGACCGGGTCACGACGACGCAAGCGCGCCAGGAATGCGTTGCGTACCGCCGCGTACAGGAGCGCGCGACGCTGGTAACGGAACAGGTGTTCACCACTGGCGCGCACATGTTCAAGCAGTGATCGGCGCGCGGAAGGCGGCGACGGCTGCAAGGGGCCGAAACGCTGCATGCGCATCCACAACCAGGCCAGCAACGCCAGCGCCAGCGGCACCCAGACCGGCCAGCCTTTCGACAGCAGCATGCGCATCAGCGAGGGCATCTGCGCCGCGTACACAAGATGCACGGTGCCCTTGCCGTAGTTGGGCGCCAGGACCTGACGTGCCAGCGCACGGTGCGGCAGTTCACGCAATCCGCCAGTGCGGTCCACACCACTGAGCAGATTGCCCTCGGTGCTGCCGTTGTTGGTCAGGAAATCGAAATCCGCCAACACATCCACGCGGCCCTTGCCCTGCACCAGTCGCGCGTACACATACGCGGCCTGCAGGTCGCCCCAGGCGAGTTCAGGCACGACCCCCTTGAAGAAAAAGCGGTGACCACTGCAAAACTCGACGTGCGCTTCCTGGCTTTCGACCTGCAGGGGTTCGCAAGCGGGCGCATCATCAGTCAACAGTACGCCCAGTGCCTCCAGCATCGGCACGTCACCGTCCTTTTCCCAGTTTGCGGTGGGGGGCGTGCGCACGATCAGGTGACCACCACTTTCGACCCACGCCAGCACGCGCCGCGTCTCCAGTGGGCCCATGCTGCGCGGATCACCCAGGATCAACAAAGTGTCGTTGGCACCCAGCGCCTGCGTGGCCAGGTTGATGCGCTGGCGCGAGTCGACGGTCACTCCATCGGCCTGCAACGCGCGCTTCAATGCGTACAGCGGGTTGTAGCTGGCCTCGCCCAAGGGCGGAAGCGGTACTTCTTGCTCGGTCCTTTCATAAGTGTGGAGGAACCACGCCACCCCGGCGGCGCACAAGGCGAGTGCCAGCAGCACCCACAGAATGATCCGCGACGGCACGCCAGGCAGCTTCATGCCAGCCACCGGTAGCGCTGTTGCAGCGTGGATACGAGTGCTTCGAATTCGTCCTGCGCCGGCAGTCGCCGCGCGTACGCCGCGTATTGCCAGGTGCGCACCACGCGCGCGAACAGGCTGCGGTCCTCGCCATCCGGCATGCGCCGCGAGGCGCGCAGGCATTCGGATTCAGTGGCGCCCGGCGGCAGGATCACGCCCGCGCGCGCGGACATGGTCTCCACGCTGGCACGGTACAACAGGGCCAGTGCATGGCGTGGCTTGTCCTGTGCCCACAACCGGCGCGCGGCCGCGGCAACATCGTCAGGCAATCCGTCGGGAATCAGCAGCGCCTCGGTTTCCACTTCCACCGGCAGCGGGGTGTGCCGTCGCACCGAATCGCGCATCCACGGCAACCAGTGACGCATCGTGTAAAGCAGTATCCCGACCAGCATGGCAACGATGATCCACAAACCCCATTCGCCAATCAGCGCGAACACCTGGGCAATCGCCTTCAGCGGCGCGGCCTTGTCGTCGCGCTGCTTTTCTTTTGCTTCTTTCTTGTCTTTCGATTTATCGCGCTTCTCCCAGCTGACCTGGGTGCGTTTGGAATCCAGCAGCGGGTCACGGTACGCCTTGTCGACGGCGCGATTGAAGCGGCTTTCGTCAACGCGCGCATCGCCAAACACGCGCGGCAGGGTCGGCGGTTGCGCAGCAGCCATTTCCTTTTTTATTTCACCGTGGCTGGCCGGCGGCACTTCGCGCTCCTGCGCACGTGCGGGCGCCAAGGAGCCCCCCAGCAATGCCAGCACCAACACCAACGGTGCCGCCGTCGCCGCCAGCCGCGCGCGTAATTTGCGGAAAGCGATTTCCACGTCCCAGGCTTCGATCTGGGTGCGGCGATTGAGGTACAGGCCGAAGCCTGCACCGATGAAAAAAGGTTCGATCACCAGGGTCGCGACCCAGCCGGTCAGGTTGGCGCCGACCAGCGCCCACCACGGTGGCTGGTCGATCACCAGCGACCACGCCGCGCGCGCGGTTTCCGGCAGGTATTCGAACGGCACGAACATGAAGACCAGCGCCACGCAGGCCAGCGTCAGCGCCACTTCGAAATGCATGCACACCAGGGTCAGCAGCACCGCATGGCCGTATACCGCGCCACCGAGTACACGACGGCGATCCCGCAACCGTTCGCCTTGCACACCTTCCAGCAGGTCGATCGGCAGATACAGCGAACGCGTCGGGCTGAAGCGGCGCCAGGTCAAATAATGCAGCAGCCGCTTCGCGCCCCAATGCCTCTGCGCAGCCAGGGTTTCGCGCGTGCCGGGCGTAGCACCGAAGGTCGCACGCGAGATCACGAACAGGGGAATCCGGTCGAACACCGGTTTCAACCACCACATCAACAGGCCCGCCAGCCAGATCGCATCAAGCGCCCAGGCCGCCGCGTTCAACGCGACGAAGACCGGCAAGGTCACCAGCAGCCAGGGCTTCCAGATGGCCGCCGCATGCTGGCGCACCAGCGCGGTGCCCAGTTCCACTGCTTCCCACGCCGAGCGCGCGCGCAGATGCACGGTCATCTGCTCAAGGCGCATCGGCGTCTCCCGACAGGTTGCGCCCACCACGCCACAGCCATGCGAATACCAGCGTCCACAGCACGCCTGACACGGCGTATTTGACCGGTGCGGGAATGGATTGCGTAGACGACCAGAACGCTTCGATGAAAGCGGCCACCAGCAACATGAAAGCCACGCCCAGGCAAAGTTTCGCGCCCTTGGTGCCACCGGCCACGAGAGCATCGATACGCGTGCGGCGGCCGGGCGCAATCAGGTTGAAGCCCAGCCTCAACCCTGCACCGCCGGCCAGGACGATGGCAGTCAGTTCGAACGGCGCATGCCCGGCAACGAAACGCCACAGCGGATCGCCCGAACCGATCTGCTGCAGGTGGCCAAACTTCGCGCCGATGCTGATGCCATTGGCGATCAGCACCAGGATCGTGCCCACGCCGGCCAGTAATCCGCTGGCGAAGGTGCGCAAGCCGATGCTGATGTTATTCATGATGTAGTGACCGAACATGGCCCAGTCAGTGCCACTCTCGCGTCCCAGCTTGTTGCTGTCGTTGGACGGGTCGTACATACGTTCGAGCGAGGCGACTTCCTGTGGGCCCATCAGTCCGTGGATCAGTTCCGGATAGAACTGCAGCAGCACGAACATGGAGACCAAAGGCACCACGAACAGCGCCGTCGCTGCCCACATGCAGGCGGCTTCGCTGCGCACCAGACGCGGGAAATCGGCCAGCAGAAACTGTGCCGCGCGCTGCCAGCGCGGCGGCGGCGTGCGATACAGCAGGTTGTGGCCGCGCTGCATCAGTTCCTGCAGGCGCACCGTCACTACCGGGCTGTAGCCACGCCTGCGCGCCAGCGCCAGTTGCTGGCACAGGCGACGGTACAGGGCGGGGATGTCTTCGTCGCCGATCTCGCCGGTATTGCGTTCGGCCAACGCACGACGCGTGTTGCCCCGCGTTTCCAGCCAGTGCTCGAACCGCTGCCATTCACGCTGGTGGCGTGCGACGAACTGTTCCTGCCTCATCGCCGCCCCAGCAAGCCGTTGGCGATGCCGTACAGACGCAGCACGCCGGCTGGGCCGTGGCTGCCGGTCAGCGGTTCCACCAGGTCAGCCAGTTCTTGCTGGCGGCCCGCGGTCAGTGCCGGCGCGCGCTCGCCGAAAGCCACCACCGCCGCCTGCTCG
>JBDTZK010000068.1:0-8047 GCA_040005195.1 Pseudoxanthomonas sp. | reverse complement strand
GTAAGCGGAAGACGCCGCAGTCAACACGATGCTCGCCAGGGAACTGGCCAGTGCGGCATGCATCGCCGCCGCCGGGGGCACGCCATACAGGGGAAGCAACCACGCCAGCGCGGCGACCAGCACCAGTCCGCCACCCACGCCAAGCAGCCCGGCCAGCAGGCCGGCCACAACGCCCAGCAACGGGAATATCCAGAAACCTTCGAGCACGTTCAATTCTCTATCCGGGTGGAAGACACAGTGATCATGGCCAAAGCGGTGATGCAGGAGAAAGTCCGATTCATCCGCCATCCCTTACCATTTCGGCCATGACCAGAGCCCATGTTTCCATCGTACTCGCTGCCGCTTTCGGCCTGTGCCTCCCGTGCGGCACGCGCGCGCAATCACTGGACGCGCAACGCCCGCAGATCAAGGCCGCGCTGGCCGCCGCGGAAAGCGGCCGCTTCAACGCCAGCGATTATCCCGGCATCGCCTCGCACCCTCTGTACGGCTGGGTGGAACTGGCGACCCTCAAGCGCAGCATCGACACGCTGTCGACCTCACAGGCGCAATCTTTCCTGAAGCGCTACGAGGGACAGGCCGTCGCCGATAACCTGCGTGCCGCGTGGCTGCCCGCATTGGCCCGGCGCCAGGACTGGCAGACACTGCTTGCGGCCTGGAAGCCAACCTCCAGCGTCGCACTGCAATGCGCGCAACTCAACGCGCGCCAGGCATTGGGCAAAGCAGACACGCAATGGGTGGATGAAGCGCAGGCCATCTGGCGCAACGGTGGCAAGTCCCTCCCCGATGGTTGCGAACCCGTGTTCGCAATCCTGGGCAGCAAGGGCGCGCTGTCACCCGCGTTGCGCTGGGAACGCATAGACAAAGCGGCAGAGGAACAGCAGACCGCGTTGATGCGCAGCGTAGCGCGCGGCCTTCCCGCCAGCGAGGCCATGTTGGCGAACGATTACGCCGCGTTCCTGGATGCGGTAAACACGCGTGCACTGGCGTGGCCCAGGACCGAACGCAGCCGCAGGATGGCCATGATCGGCTTGATTCGCCTGGCGAAGTCATCGCCGGGCGGCGCAGAAATGCAGTTGCCCCAGTACGCGAATGCGCTGGGCATGAATGAAACCGAGCGTGGCAAAGTGTTGTACGAAGCGGCGCTGTGGACGGTCGCTTCCTACGAACCCGATTCCGCACGCAGACTCAACGCCGTTCCCGAGTCCGTCTACGATGAAAGGCTGCATGAGTGGCGCACGCGTGAAGCGATGGCACGTGGTGACTGGCGTGCGGCACTGGTGGCGATCCGCAAGATGCCCAAGGCCCAGCGCGAGGACTCACGCTGGCGCTATTTCGAAGCACGACTGGCCGGGAAAACCGGTGACGACGCCGAAGCGCAGCGCCTGTATCGCGAAGCCGCCAAGTCCGCGACCTTCCATGGCTTCATGGCGGCGGACAGGCTCAACCAGGGCTATGCGTTGTGCGCCTGGATTCCCAATGACCCCGCGCCCGCGCGCAATGCAGTCGCGCGTGATCCGGCCATCGTCCGTGCCATGGAACTGTGGAAGCTGGAGAAAGCAGGGCCTGCCACCAGTGAGTGGAACAATGCGCTGGCGCGATTCAGTGACACCCAACGCCGGTTGGCGGTGGAAGTGGCGCGCGACAACGGCTGGTTCGACCGCGCGGTATTTTCACTGGGCAAGAACCCGGAAGAACAGCGCCTGTACGAACTTCGCTTCCCCTTGCATCACGGCGAGACGATCCGGCGCGAAGCAGCGAAGAACGCAATCGATCCTGCGTGGGTAGCCGCCGAGATCCGCGCGGAAAGCGTGTTTAATCCGCGCGCGCGTTCCGGCGCCAACGCGATGGGACTGATGCAGGTCTTGCCCGGCACCGCCGCCGGCGTGGTGAAGCGCCTGGGCATTCCCTACACCGGCGCGTCCGACCTGTACGACTCGGACACCAATATCGCCATCGGCACCGCCTACCTGCGCGAGATGGAAAACAAATACGGCACGCCCTATGTGGCCATCGCCGCTTACAACGCAGGTCCGGGACCCACTGCACGCTGGCAAACGCAACGCCCCAACTACGACCCGGATTTCTGGATCGAGACGATCAGCTACAAGGAAACGCGAGAGTACGTGGCGCGCGTGCTGGCTTTCAGCGTGATCTACGACTGGCGCTTGAACGGCACCGCGCTGCCGGTGACCGACCGCATGCTGGGTCGCGTCGACAGCAAGCGCAAATCCTTTGCCTGCCCGACGGCCCAGTTGCCGAAGAGCTGAGCTTTATGCGCCTCTCTTGCGAAGCAGGGGAGGCGACCACCAGAATCAGGCATCATCGCGACATGAAAATTTATCTTGTCGGCGGCGCAGTTCGCGATCGATTACTGGGTTTGGAGCCCGGCGACCGTGACCATGTCGTGGTCGGTAGCACGCCAGAGGAAATGCTGGCGCTCGGCTTCAAACCGGTGGGTCGTGACTTCCCGGTGTTCCTGCATCCGCAGACCGGCGAGGAATACGCACTTGCCCGCACCGAACGCAAAAGCGGTCGCGGCTATCGCGGTTTCGTGGTCGATACCGATCCCTCGGTGACCCTGGAAGAAGACCTTGGACGTCGCGACTTCACCATCAACGCGATTGCCGAAGACAACGACGGCACCCTGGTCGATCCGCTGGGCGGCGTGCGCGACCTGGAAGCCCGCGTATTGCGGCACGCGGGTGAAGCCTTCGTGGAAGATCCCTTGCGCGTATTGCGCGCGGCGCGTTTCATGGCACGCCTCTCGTCGCTCGGTTTCCAAGTCGATCCGCACACGCTCACGCTGATGCGCAGCATGGCCGAAGGCGGCGAACTGGCCGACCTGGTGCCCGAGCGCGTCTGGCAGGAACTGTCGCGTGCGCTGCGTTCAAACAAGCCTTCTGCCTTCCTGCGCACGCTGCGCGAGTGCGATGCCTTGTCGTGGATCCTGCCGGAAGTCGATGCCTTGTACGGCGTCCCGCAACGCGCTGAATTCCATCCCGAAGTGGACACAGGCCTGCACCAGGAAATGGTCAGCGACATGGCCGCGCGACTGGCGCCCGGCGATGACGTGATCGGCTTCGCCGCGCTGACCCACGACCTGGGCAAGGCGCTCACGCCCGCGGATGCATTACCCAAACACATCGGCCACGAACACGCCGGTATCGTGCCGCTCCGTGCATTGTGCGAACGGCTGAAAGTGCCTGCCGCACACCGTGAACTGGCGATCATGGCCTGCCGCGAACATCTGAACGTGCACCGCATCGATGAGCTGCGTGATGCCACCGTGCACGAATTACTGGCGCGGTGCGATGGCTTCCGCAAGCCCGAACGAATCGCGCAGCTGGCCTGCGTCTGCGAAGCCGACAAGCGCGGGCGACTGGGCGCCAGCGAAGCCGTCTATCCGCAGGGCGCTGAACTGAGGCGCCTGCATGCGGCCGCCATGGCGGTGACCGCGCGCGATATCGATGACGAAACACTCCGCGGCCCTGCCATCGGCGAAGCCTTGCGCAAGGCGCGAATCACCGCGATCAGCCAAGCCCGCAACCGGTAGGAACGGCCTTGCCCGAAATGCTTCGGGCTGACGCGTTCACAACAAGAGCCTCACGGGCAGGACGTGCTCCTGCCGTCTGGTTTCTCAGGTGGGCGTCAACTTCAGCAGCCGCGCGTTGCTACCGTCTTCCAGCAGCCAGATTGCCCCATCCGGCCCCTGCTCCACTTCGCGGATGCGCTGGCCCATCGGATAGCGCGAGGCTTCCTGGCCGGTGTCGCCGTCAAACTGGATACGGATCAGCGCGGTGGAAGCCAGGCCGCCGATGAAGCCGTTACCGCGGAAATACGGAAACAGATCGCCCGTGTAGATGATGAAGCCGGCCGGTGCGATGACCGGTGTCCACCAGGCCAGCGGCGCAGTGAAGTCGGGCCGTGTGGAATGGTCGGGGATGGGGCTGCCGTCGTAGTTGCTGCCATTGGAAACGAGCGGCCAGCCATAGTTGGCACCGCGCTTGATCAGGTTGAGCTCGTCGCCACCGGCCGGGCCCATTTCGTGCTCCCACAATTGGCCCTGCGCGTTGAATGCCAGACCCAGGACATTGCGATGCCCCAGCGACCACACCTGTGCGGCCACGCCACCCTGGTTGAAGAAAGGATTGTCCGCAGGGATCGAGCCATCATCGTTGAGGCGGATGACTTTCCCCAGGTTGGACTGCAGGTCCTGCGCCGGTGTGCCCTGCTGGCGCTCACCCGAGCTGATGAACAATTTGCCATTGCGGTCGAAAGCGATGCGATGGCTGTAGTGGTTTTCACCCGAGACCTTGATCTGCCGCCACAACACCTGCACGTTCGACAGGCTGCCGTTATTGCCGCTTGCATCCAGGTTCAACGTGGCGCGTGCCACGGCGGCGCCACGACCACCCGTTCCTGATTCGGCGTAGCTGAAGTAGACCAGGCGATTGCTGGCGAACTGCGGATGCAGCACTACGTCGCCGAATCCACCCTGTCCACCGTAGGCAACGGCGGGTACGCCAATGATTTCGCCGACCTGCTGGTTGGCCACATTGATCAGGCGCAACTTGCCCTGCTTTTCGGTGACCAGTAGTCGGCCATCAGGCAGGAATGCCATCGCCCAGGGCTGGTTGAAGCGTGCGATTTCGGTGCTCTTGAACGCCGGGTTCGGAATCTGACGCGCCGGCAATACACCGCCGGTTACGCGCCCACTACCGGCCGCCTGTGCCACTGCACTCGCCTGGACCGTGCTGCTCTGCAACGGCATGGCCTGGACCCGCATGGACGGCGGCGAGACGACGTTAGGACTGGTCGGGTGTTCTACCGCTGTCTTGGCGGGCGTTGCGTCCTGCTGCTTACCTTCGAAAAGAGGAAGATCACACGCAGTCAGTAACAACAGAGAAGCGAACAGGCAGGGGCGCAGGGGCATGGCTTACTCGCAGCGTGGGAATGCCCCGCCGTTCTAACCCATGCACGGGAAAAAAGATGTGATCCCCTCCGGCATGACCGGGCATCAGACCTTCAGGTGCCAACCGCGACGGTCCATGGCGGTCACCACAACCCACCAGAAGCCGACAAAAGCCAGTGCAAATAACAACGAAGGCAGGGTTGGGCCGAACCATGGCGTCATCCAGCTGCTGAAGCCGATGCGGTAGACCGGCTCCCACCAGCCGAGGGCGGCCAGCGAATACACCATCACCGCCGAACCCGCGAAAGCGGCAATGGCGTTGACCCCGAAGCTGCGTCCCAAGGCCGGCCACTGGCGGCGATCAATCAACTCGTGTGCCAGCAGCAACGCCAGCATCGCCCAGCCTGCGGTCCACAAGACGTAGGAAGACGTCCATAGATTCTTGTTGATCGGTTGCCACCAGGACCACGCGATGCCTGCCACCAGCAAGACCACGGCCGCGGTCAGCAATCGCCTGTCTTGCCCTCGCCGCAGCCATTGGCCGGCACGGACGCCCAGCAACGTCGTCGCAATGGCAGGCAGCGTGCTCAGCAATCCTTCCGGATCATGGCCCAGTCCTGTCTCCAGGTCGAACTGGTAAAGCAACGGACCCAGCAACGCCGTGTCGACGCGACTCGCCAGGTTCTCCCACGGCGCGTAACTGCCCCCGGCGGCAAGCAATACGGCATAGCCGGACAGCAGCAGTGCGATGATTGCCCATTGCGTCCGCTCGCGTGTTGCCGTTGCCAGCAGTCCGCCGAAGGCGAAGCACAGCCCTATGCGTTGCAGCACACCCCACGGCCGAAACGAAGGCCTGTCCAGCAACACATAGGCCAACAGATGAAGTAGCAATCCAAGCGCGATGATCCTGACAGCGCGTACCAGCACACCACGCCGCAACGCGGACAGATCGCCACCCGCCTCGACGCGCGGCACGATACCGAGCGTAATTGACACGCCGACGATGAAAAGAAAAAACGGAAACACCAGGTCAGTCGGCGTGCAGCCGTTCCATGGCGCATGCAACAGCGGCGCATACACATGACTCCAGTCGCCCGGGTTGTTGACCAGCAACATCGCCGCAACGGTCAGGCCGCGCAGCGCATCCACTGAAGAAAAACGGGTTCTGTCGATCATTTCCATTTCCCCTGACGGTGTACCAGCGGACTTTCTTGGCCGCTTTGCGTGCGCGGGTGAGAAAACATCGCGCGACTGGCTCGCTGCTACACCTTCGTGCTGCCGTCTATCCAGGTCTCCATGACCTGCAAGCGGTCATCCAGCGCCACCAGGTCCGCGTGATACCCGGGCGCAATACGACCGTACTGGTCTGCCAGGCCCAGGAATTGAGCGGGATACGTGGAGGCCATGCGCGCTGCTTCTTCCAGCGACACGCCCAGCAGGTCCACCGCATTGCGCAGTGCCGTGGCCATATCCAGCGCCGAGCCGGCCAGCACGCCGGCCGCGTTGCGCACCACGCCATCGCGCGCCGTGATGACCTCGCCATAAAGGCAATAACTGGGATCGTCCGCGCCCACCGGCGGCATGGCATCGGTGACCAGGAATACTTTCCCGCGCGGCTTTGCGGCCAGCGCAACACGCAAGCTGGCCGGATGCACATGCACGCCATCGACAATGACGCCACACCATGATGTTTCGTCTTCCAGCGCCGCACCGACCACGCCCGGCTCGCGACCGGTCAGCGGCGACATCGCGTTGTACAGGTGGGTGAAGCCACGAATGCCGGCGTCGATCCCGGCCCGCGTTTCTTCGTAACTCGCCGCGGTATGCCCCGCCACCACGATTGCACCGCGCGAAACCAGCGCGCGGATATCGGCGACGGGAACGCGCTCAGGCGCCAATGTAATTACGGTGACGCCGTTGTCCAGCGAGGTGGCCAGCGAAATTTCATCTGCGTCCGGCAGCCGGAACTTGGCTTCGTCGTGCGTACCCTTGCGCGCCGGAGCGATGTAAGGGCCCTCCAGGTGAATACCCAGTACACCGGGCACGTGTTCGCTGATGGCTTGTCGCGTCGCGGCGATTGCCTTGCCCATCACGTCGAAGTCATCGCTGATCAGCGTGGGCAGGAATCCGGTCGTGCCGAATTTCCGGTGCGCAACGCCCATGCGACGCAGCGTGTCGACGGTGGGGGCATTGTTGAACAACACGCCGCCGCCGCCGTTGACCTGGCAGTCGATGAAGCCTGGCAGCAGGATCGCACCGTGCAGGTCGTGCGCAGCGGTCGCACGCTGCAACGCCTCATGTGTCGGGATGAGCGCGGCAATGCGGCCATCTTCAACCAGTACCGCAATACCGTCATCAAATCCGTGATCGGTCAGCACGCGTCCATTGACCAGGGCCAGGCTGCTCATACGGTTTCGGTGACCTTGTTCAAGTGTGGCGGCACATCAGGATTGTGTCCGCGACGCAACGCGAGCGCGTTGATGGCGCGATAGAAACTCTGGATGGTCAGCAACGGTGCACAGGCAGGATGCGAAGCCTTTACCAGCGGTAGATCACCCTGCGCCGACGACACCCAGACCTCGGCACCGCGCGCGCGGAATTCCTGCGCCAGCGCCAATGTACCGGCTTCGGTTTCATCCGGCTGGGCGAAACACAGCACCGGAAAGCCAGGCCCCACCAGCGCCATCGGCCCGTGTTTCACTTCGGCCGAACTGTAGGCTTCGGCATGCAGACCGCAGGTTTCCTTGAACTTGAGCGCCGCCTCCTGCGCCGCCGCCAAGCCAAGGCCGCGCCCCAGCACGAACAGGTTATGCGCATCGACCAGGCCGTCGGTCAGCGCTGACCAGTCGGCCTGCCAGGCAGCGCGCAGGCTGTCGGGCAAGATGTCCAGCGCATCCAGCAGCGGCGCCTGGTTTTTCCAGTTTGCGGTCAGCTGCAGGATCGCCGATAGCGAGGACAGATAACTCTTGGTCGCCGCAACGCTGCGCTCGGCGCCGGCATGAAGCGGCACCACGGTGTGCGCGAGCTGCGCCAGTGGCGAATCCTCCACGTTCACCAGCGCGACCACGCGCGCGCCGGCCTGACGCGCAGCCTCGGCATTGCGCAAAAGGTCCGGACTCTTGCCCGATTGCGAGA
>JBDTZK010000067.1:0-8060 GCA_040005195.1 Pseudoxanthomonas sp. | reverse complement strand
TGCATATGCGGTAGTGCGGCGCGCGCCATATGGAAATAGCCGCCGATGTTGGTTTGCAGCGTCTGCTGCAGATGTACGTCGGAAAGGTCTTCCAGCCTCTCCGAATGCAGCTGGAAAGCCGCATTGTTTACCAGTACATCCAGCCGGCCGAAAGCCTTGAGCACTTTCTTCACTGCTGCTTCGCAGAACTGCGGGTCCTTCACATCGCCCGCAATGGTGACGCAGCGCGCACCTTCGGCTTCGACATGGCGCTTGGTGTCGTGCGCGTCCTTGTGCTCGTCCAGGTACAGCACCGCGACATCGGCGCCTTCGCGCGCGAACAGCACGGCGACTGCGCGGCCGATGCCCGAATCGCCACCGGTCACAAGGGCGGCCATGCCCTTGAGTTTGTTGCTGCCCTTGTAACCAGGTGCAAGGAAACGCGGTGCCAGGTCGAGCTCGTGTTCGTTACCGGGTTTTTTCAGGTGCTGCGCCGGCATGGGGTTCTGCGGCTGCCGGCGCTTACCCGCCTGCACGGGGGTTTTCTCCGGCGGCTTGGGAGGTTTCGGTTTGCTGGTGTCCTGGGTGGCCTTTTTGTCGCGCGCGTCAACTTTGCGCTGGATGGCCTGTTGCTGTTTCTTCACCTTGGCTGGCGCCGCGGTTTTTCGGGTTGCCATCTTGCTACTCCTTCACCTCACGTGCGGTCGTCGATGCCGGTCACGCCGGCCTGCTTCGCGCAATGCGCGCAACAATAGAACTTGCCGCCACTCTCGGCGCCATGCCCGATGATTCTGCAGCTGCAATGCGCGCATTGCGGTGCGAAGGCGTGAATGGCGCACTCGAAGGAATCGAACGTACCCTTGCGCTCACCCTGGGTGAGCGTGAAGGCCTTGTCGTAATCGTTGCCGCAGACATCGCAGAGGGCCATGTGCCTCTCCAGTAACGCGTGGGCGTGCAGTTTCCCGTCGGAACACTTCAGTAAAGGTGAAAGCGTCAAACAGTCACGCGGACTTCTTCCTGGCTTTTCTGACGACAGGCGATTTCTGCGCGCGATGCGCACGTGCCAGAAACTTCAACGTGGCCTGCTCCCACTGGCGCTCGCCGCGTGCACTGCCCGCCGCACGCTGCAGGGTGCCGTCGCGCCAGCCAATGAATGTGGTGGGGTCGATATATGCCTTGCGACACACGGCCGGGGTATTGCCCAGCGCATCGGCAACGGACTTGATCACCTCGTTCTGCAACTGCTTGAGCGCGGTCTCGCTGGCCTGCTCGGGTATGGCCACCGTTGCGAGGCGCTGGAACGCGGCGAGCGTACCGCCCCACGTGCGGAAATCCTTGGCGGTGAAGTTTTCGCCCATGGCGGCACGCAGATATTCGTTGACCTCGCCGGAATCCACGGGCTGCACCTTGCCGTCATCGTCACGGTACTGGAACAGCGACTGCCCGGGCAGTTGCTGCACGCCGCGCACCAGTTTGACCAGGCGCTTGTCGTCGATCTCGATATCGTGGACCTGCCCGCCCTTGCCGGTGAAATGCAGGCGTGCACGACCGCCGCTGGCGAAAGCCGCGTGGCGATTGCGCAACGTGGTCAGGCCAAATGACTTGTTCTCACGCGCATAGCCTTCGTTGCCTACGCGAACCAGTGTTTCAGCCATCACCGCCACCACGATCGCCAGCACTTTTTCCCGCGGATAGCCGGGAAGTGCCAAGTCGCGGCGCAGGATGCGGCGCAGTTTCGGCAGCGATTTTCCAAACGCCACGATGCGCCCGAACTTGCCATCCCCACGTACCGCGCTCCATTGCGCGTGATAGCGGTACTGCTTGCGCTTGCGCGCGTCACGGCCCGTGGCCTGGAGATGGCCGCGCGCGCTGCGGCAGATCCACACGTCGGTGTAGGCAGGCGGTATTGCGAGTGCGCGAATCCGATCCAGGGTGGAAACATCATTGACCGCCTTGCCATCCGGCTGGCGATACCCAAAGCCCTTGCCCGCACGACGGCGGCTGATACCCGGACCGGTGTCGCTGACATAGATCAGCCCCGCCTCCTTGGCCTGGGATGCGGCGGGCGTGGCTTCGCTTTTTTTTGCGGAAGGCTTTGCGGAACGATGCGGGGAGGTCGGCATGCGCGGATTCTGGAATGCACCGGTTAACGCCTTGCGAATGCGGGATGCGGGATGCTTCAACCAGCCCTCACCTTTTGCCGGAGCCACGCATGTCCCGATTCCTCCTGCCCGCCGTGGCCTTGCTGACCCTCGGCATTGCCGCCTGCACGCCCAACCCGGACGAACAGGAACGGGCGGTCGCCCAGTCCGAAGAACGGGCGCAGGAAGCGGCACAACCTGCACCACCGGTACCGCCCGCAACTGCCACCGCGTGTGATGACTCGCAGGCGCAATGGGCCGTTGGCAAAAAAGTCACCGACGCCGACCTTGAACAGGCACGCAAGGACAGTGGTGCCCAATCGGCACGCACCCTCAAACCCGACCAGCCGGTGACGATGGAGTTCAACGCCAACCGCCTGAACCTGGACCTGGACGGGACGGGCGTGGTGACCGCCATCCGCTGCGGCTGAGCAGACGCCGTCACCTGAAAAAATCCGAGCCAGTCATCCCATCGCCATGCGCCAGTGGCGGCCATGACGGAAGGCGTCTCGGAAGGTTGCCAATGTAACTATCAGGCGCGTTGCACCACCGTGTTGCGGCACCGCACCATCTATGTTCTAGTCGAGGACTCCGGAGACATCCAGTAGTGCCGCTTGCGCAGGGTGCGGTGTCGCCGTCACTTCGCTGATCGGCACACGCCGACCGGCCTTATCCGGTTGAGAACAAAGATGGCCGCCCCCAGCCAGAGCCAGGGACTTTACGACCCCAACGACGAACGTGATGCCTGCGGCTTCGGCATGATCGCGCAACTCGACGACCAGCCTTCGCGCTCGCTGGTGGACACCGCCATCTCGGCGCTGTCACGCATGACTCACCGCGGCGGTGTTGCCGCCGACGGCCTCACCGGCGACGGCTGCGGCCTGCTGATCCGCAAACCCGACGTGTTCCTGCGTGCGCTGGCGAAGCAGGCCGGTATTCCGGTCGGCGCGCGTTATGCCGCCGGCATCGTGTTCCTGCCCCACGACCTGGAACAGGCCGCCCATTGCCGGACCATCGTCGACGAAGAACTGCTGCGTGCGGGCGCCTCGCTGCAAGGCTGGCGCGTGTTGCCCACTGACGATTCGGTGTGCGGACAGCTGGCGAAAGACACGCTGCCGCACATGGAGCAGGTGTTCGTGGATGCCGGCCAGGACCAGAACGACGATGCCTTTGGACTGGCCCTGTTCCTGGCGCGCCGCCGCGCCGAACAGCGCCTGCGCGATGTCGCCGATTTCTACGTGGTCACGCTGACCCCGCACGCCATCGGCTACAAGGGCATGGTGTTGCCGGACAAGTTGTCCACTTTCTATCCCGACCTGCAGCGCAGCGACCTGGCCGCGAGCGCGGTGGTGTTCCACCAGCGCTTCTCCACCAACACCTTGCCGCGCTGGCCGCTGGCGCATCCGTTCCGCCTGCTGGCGCACAACGGCGAGATCAATACCATCGAAGGCAACCGCCGCTGGGCGCAGGCGCGCAGCAAGGTATGGAAGACGCCGCGCTTCGATATCGCCGAATTCGATCCGGTCATCTCCATGCACGGCTCCGATTCGCAGAGCCTGGACAACATGCTGGAACTGATGATCGCCGGCGGCATGGACCTGTTGCAGGCGCTGCGCATTCTGGTGCCACCGGCGACGCAGTCGCTGGAATTCAAGGATTCCGACCTCGCCGCGTTCTACGAGTTCTACGGCTTGAACAGCGAACCGTGGGATGGCCCGGCCGGCATCGTCGCCTGTGATGCGCGCTATGCCGCGTGCATGCTGGACCGCAACGGTTTGCGTCCTGCACGCTGGTTGCTGACTTCGGATCGTCATTTTCTGGTCGCCTCAGAAGCGGGCGTATGGGAGTTGCCGGCCGAACGCATCACCCGCAAGGGCAAGCTGGGCCCGGGCGAGATGATGGCCATTGATCTCAAGCGCGGCGACCTGCTGGACAGCGAAGCCGTCGACCGCATCAATCGCGGGCGCGCGCCGTACAAGCAATGGTTGCAGCAAGGCGTGACCTACCTGCAGACCGAACTCATCGATCCTTCATTGGTTGAGGAGCCCTTCGACGAGAAAACCCTGCGCAGCTACCACAAGCTGTTCCAGCTGACCAACGAGGAAGTGGAGTTCGTGCTGCGGCCGCTGGCCGAGACCGAGCAGGAAGCCACCGGCTCGATGGGCGACGATACGCCGATGGCGGTACTGAGCCGGCAGACGCGACCGCTGTACGACTATTTCCGCCAGGCGTTTGCCCAGGTCACCAACCCGCCGATCGACCCGCTGCGCGAAGACTGCGTGATGTCACTGTCCACGCAGCTGGGCAAGGAAACCAACATCTTCCACGCGGGGCCGGAAACGGTGAACCATGTGATCCTCAACTCGCCGGTGCTCTCGCAACGCAAGCTGCGCCAGTTGTTGAAGATGCCGCAGTACCACCAGAACAACGCCCTGGTCGACCTGTCGTATTCGCACGAGGAAGGCCTGAAAGCAGGCATCGAGCGCATCTGCGCCGAAGCCGAACAAGCGGCGCGCGACGGCATGGTGATGATGCTGTTGACCGACCGTTACCCGGTCGCCGGTCGGCCGATGGTGCATGCGTTGCTGGCCACGGGCGCTGTGCACCACCACCTTTCACGCCTCGGCCTGCGCTGCGACGTCAACCTGATTATCGAGACCGGCACGGCGCGCGATCCGCACCACATGGCCTGCCTGCTCGGCTTCGGCGCCACCGCGGTGTATCCGTATCTCGCCTACCAGACCCTGTTCGACCTGGGTCGCCGCGGCATCCTCCACATCAAAAAAGGCGGGGAGCAGGCGCAGATCGGGCGCAGTTACCGCAAGGGGATCTACAAGGGCCTGTCGAAAATCATTTCAAAGATGGGCATCTGCAGCATCAGCAGTTACCGCGCCGCGCAACTGTTTGAAATCGTGGGCCTGCAGCCGGACGTCATCGAGTTGTGTTTCCCGGACACGGCTTCGCGCGTCGGCGGCGTTGATATGCCACGGCTCGACGTGGAAGCGCGCCAGCTGACACGCAGCGCTTGGAACGATCTGCAGAAGCCCGAAATCGGCGGCCTGCTGAAATACGTGCATGGCGGCGAATACCACATGTACAACCCCGACGTGGTGATGTCGCTGCAGCACGCCAGCCGCACGGGTGAAGCCAGAGACTGGAAGACCTACACCGATTTCGTGCATGCGCGCCCGCCTTCCGCATTGCGCGATTTGCTGCAGTTGAAAAAATCCGATACCCCGACGCCGCTGGAAGAAGTGGCCGACGCGGGCGACCTGCTGCGCCGTTTCGACACCGCCGCGATCAGCCTGGGCGCGTTGTCGCCGGAAGCACATGAAGCGTTGGCCATCGCGATGAATCGCCTGGGTGGCCGCAGCAATTCCGGTGAAGGCGGCGAAGACCCCGCGCGCTACGGCACCGAGAAGCGCAGCAAGATCAAGCAGGTGGCTTCGGGACGTTTCGGCGTGACCCCGGAATACCTGGTCAATGCCGAAGTACTGCAGATCAAGGTCGCCCAGGGCGCAAAGCCCGGCGAAGGCGGCCAGTTGCCCGGCCACAAGGTCAACGAGATGATCGCGCGCTTGCGATACGCCAAGCCGGGCATCGGCCTGATCTCGCCGCCGCCACACCACGACATCTATTCCATCGAGGATCTGGCGCAACTGATCTTCGACCTGCGCCAGGTGAATCCGTCCGCTTTGATTTCGGTGAAGCTGGTGTCGCATGCCGGCGTTGGCACGATTGCCGCAGGCGTGGTCAAGGCAGGCGCGGACCTGATCACCATTTCCGGACATGACGGCGGCACGGGTGCGAGTCCGTTGAGTTCCATTCGTTACGCGGGCGTGCCGTGGGAACTGGGCGTAGCGGAAACCCACCAGGCGCTCGTTGCGAACCAGTTGCGTGACCGCGCCGTGCTGCAGACCGATGGCGGCTTCAAGACCGGCCTGGATGTGGTCAAGGCGGCATTGCTGGGGGCAGACAGTTTCGGTTTTGGCACGGCGCCGATGATCGTGCTGGGCTGCAAGTACCTGCGCATCTGCCACTTGAACAACTGTGCCACCGGCGTGGCCACGCAGGACGAAAACCTGCGCGCGAAACACTTCACCGGCTTGCCGGAGCGTGTGGAGAATTTCTTCCACCTGCTCAGTGAGGAAGTGCGCCAGTGGTTGTCGTACCTGGGCGCACGTTCACTGGATGACATTGTCGGCCGCACCGATCTTTTGCAGCAACTCGATATCTCGCCAAGACCCGGTGTCAACGTGGACCTGTCACGCCTGCTCAAGCACGTGCACCAGGACAGCGGGCATTGTTCTGCGCAACGCCTGTACGAATCTCCGGACAGCCTGGCCACGCAACTCGACGGGCTGATGGCCGAACCGATCGCAAATAAAACCGGCACCGAGCAACGTTTCCTGATCCATAACACCGACCGTTCGATAGGCACGCGCCTGTCGGGCACCATTGCCCGCACGCACGGCAACCACGGTATGGCGGATGCACCGTTGCAGCTGCGCTTCCGCGGAAGCGCCGGGCAGAGTTTCGGCGCGTTCAACGCCGGCGGCCTGTTGATGGAACTGGAAGGCGAAGCCAACGACTACGTGGGCAAGGGCATGGCCGGCGGCCGGCTGGTGGTACGTCCGCCACGCGGCGCCCGGTTCGAGGCGCGCAACACCGCGATCATCGGCAACACCTGCCTGTATGGCGCGACCGGTGGCGAACTGTTTGCCGCAGGACGTGCTGGCGAGCGCTTCGCGGTGCGCAACTCGGGCGCATTGGCAGTGATCGAAGGTGCCGGTGACCACTGCTGCGAATACATGACCGATGGCATCGTCATGGTGCTGGGACGCACCGGATTGAATTTCGGCGCCGGCTTCACCGGTGGCCTGGCCTACGTGCTGGACCTGGATCGCGATTTCGTCGATCGCTACAACCACGAGTTGATCGACATCCACCGCATTTCGCCCGAAGGTTTTGAAAGCCACCGCCAGCATCTGCACACCCTGGTCACGCGGCACCGCGAACTGACCGGCAGCATCTGGGCGCAACAGATCCTCGACGAGTTCCGCGACTACGTGGGCAAGTTCTGGCTGGTGAAGCCGAAGGCGGCGAGCCTGGAGTCGTTGACCGAATCGTTGCGGCGGGCGGCCTAGTTTTTTTTATCCCTTCTCCGCCAGCGGGGGAAGGGTTTTTCCAATCCATCAGCGTTATTGGTTACCTATGAGCCGCAAGCAAGTCTTCCAGTTCGTCGAACTTCCCCGCCAGATGCCGCAACGCATTCCGCTGGAACTGCGCACCAATGGCGACTGGGGCGAGATGTACGGCAAGTTTGCCTTGCCCGAAGCGCAGCACCAGGCCGGTCGCTGCCTGGATTGCGGCAATCCGTATTGCAGCTGGAAATGCCCGGTGCACAACGCCATCCCGCAATGGCTGCAGCTGGTGCAGGAAAACCGCCTCGATGAAGCCGCGGCGCTGTGCCACACCACCAATCCCTTGCCGGAAATGTGTGGCCGCGTGTGTCCACAGGACCGCTTGTGCGAAGGCAGCTGCACGCTCGAAGATGGCTTCGGTGCAGTCACCATCGGTGCGGTGGAGAAATACATCGTCGATGCGGCACTGGAAAAGGGCTGGCGCCCGGACCTGAGCGATGTGGTCGCTACGGGCAAGCGCGTTGCCGTGATTGGTGCGGGGCCTGCAGGACTTGCCTGCGCCGATGTCCTCGCACGCAACGGTATCCAGGCCGTGGTGTTTGATCGCTACGAACAGATTGGTGGACTGATGCAGTTCGGCATTCCCAGCTTCAAGCTTGAGAAAAGCATCATCGCGCGACGTCGCGAGGTGCTGGAAGGCATGGGCGTGCAATTCCAGCTGGGGGTGGAGATCGGCAAGGACCTGATGTTCGAGCAACTGCTGGGCGAATATGACGCGGTGTTCCTGGGCACGGGC